>CAMYNZ010000104.1 GCA_947259865.1 uncultured Desulfobacterales bacterium
GATTTTGAACCCACTTCTAGTTGACAGTGCAGAATCCTTATGCTATCCGTTTGTATACTGTATACGCCAAAGGTTGTCAATGTCAGGCCTTCGGGCAAAACTCGCTCACTCATCCTAACCACATATCTCTCCGCAAACTGACTCACACGACCATCAGGGAGATCATATGCTACTTCAGGTCATTTTTAGTGGATAAGCTACCGGAAGTATCTATGCTCTGGAGGCACTGGGTTTAGCCCTGATATACAACACAACGGAACACGTGAATTTCGCCCAGGGCGAAATGTCCATGGTCTCGGCTTTTGTTGGATTTACCTTTTTCAGTTTTATGGGCTTATCCCTTCCATTAGCAATCGTGCTTACCCTGATTGTCTCGGCCCTTTTGGGAATCATTGTGGAACGACTGGTTATCCGGCCTGCCATGCGTGCCCCCCATTTTAACATATTCATTATTACCCTGGGCCTTTCCATCGTCATGAAAAGCCTGGCCGGCTTCATCTGGAGCCACAATGACTATCCCTATCCCAGTATTTTCCCTGATAAAACGATTAGCATCGGCAGCGCCACGATTGATTTGATCGGTCTGGGTAATATCGGAACGACAGTGGTACTGATGTTGATCCTATATGTTTTTTTCATGTATACACGCTACGGCACGGCGATGCGGGCTGTTAGTGAAAGCCAAAACGCAGCGCTTCTTATGGGGGTAAGCGTAAAACAGTCTTTTGCCGTAACCTGGGCCATCAGTTTTTCAGTGGCGGCTGTGGCGGGTATCCTTATGGCACCTGTGTTTTTTTTGAGCACCCATATGGGCCTGGTCGTCATTAACGGCTTTGCAGCAGCCATCCTGGGCGGATGGGGGAGCATACCGGGGGCGATAGTTGGCGGATTGCTCCTGGGGGTGATCGACAATGTGGCACCCCTCTACCTGCCCTCTCAAATAAAAAATGTGGTGCCCTTTGTGGTAATTTTCATCGTTTTAGTCATTCGCCCCAAAGGCATCATGGGAGTGGAACGGTTTACCAAGGTTTAGACAGGGGATTCCGGATGCAGCAAGCAGGTAAATGGAAAATAATCGGGTGGCTGGCCGCGCTGGTTATTGTGCTCATCTTGCCCTTATTTCTGGGAAAATACAGTGTTTTTCTCCTCAGTCTCCTTGCGGTTTATGCCCTCGTTTCACTGGGTTTGAATCTATTGATGGGATATACCGGTCAAATCGCTGCCGGACATGCCGGGTTTTTAGCGCTGGGGGCATACTTCACTGCAATTGCCGCAACACGAATGGAATGGCTGCCTTGTCCCGTAGTTCTTTTATTTGCGGGTATTTTTACCGGTATCATCGGCTTTCTCCTGGGAATACCTATTTTGCGATTGAAAGGTTTCTATATTGCCATGGCCACCCTGGCATTCGGCGTGGTGGTCAGCGAAGTAATTCTCCAGTGGAGCTCGCTGACAGGCGGTGATGATGGATTTGGCGTTCCAACCGCCAGAATCGGCAGCTTCGTATTTGATTCGGATTTCAAACTTTTTTATCTTATCATACCCGTTACGATTATTATGACCATTCTGGCCAAAAATCTGGTCAATGGATATGTCGGGAGGGCATTTATCGCTCTTAGAGAAAGTGAAGTCGCCGCCCAGACCATTGGCATTGATCTGGCTCGCTATAAAACCATTGCCTTTGCCATAAGTGCATTTTATACAGGTGTTGCCGGCGGCCTGTTCGCTTATTTAATCACTTATTTATCCCCGGATGCATTTACTATCGAACTATCCGTGGATTTCATAGCCATGATCGTCATCGGGGGCATGGGTTCGATCCTGGGTTCCATAATTGGTGCGGTCATTTTAACCGGGATGCAGCAAATTCTTGCCGGACTACTGGATCTTCAAATATTGATTTTCGGTATCTCGCTGATCGTTTTTATGATTTTTATGCCCAGAGGCATCATCGGCATGATCTATGAACTCAGGGATAGATATCTCCGGCGTCAAGCATCCTAAAAGATGGTAAAGCTCAAATCATATGTCTTTCATTTCGATGTTTAAAACCACAACCAAAGGAGGATTCCAATGCTTAAACGCACAGGCAAATTAATAACAACCGGTCTTATGCTCCTGGTCGTTTTGTTTTTCACCGCTAACAGCCTAAACGCTGAAGTCGGGGTGACCGATGACTCGATTCTGGTCGGATGTTCCAACAGTTTCTCAGGCCCCCTTGTTTATCCGGGAACCCAGCTGGTAAACAATGGTCTGGAAGCCTACTTTGGGTACATCAACGCCAAAGGCGGGGTTCACGGCAGGAAAATTCTGACCCAGTATTACGATGATGGTTATAAACCCCAAAACGCAGTCGCCAATACCAAACGGCTGGTCGAACAGGATAAAGTATTTGCTATTGTTTCTTCCCAGGGCACCGGGGCCGTAATGGCAACGGTTAAGTACCTGACCCAGAATAAAGTCCCCCTGGTCTTTCCTTTTCAGGGGGTTCCTTTATCAGGTCAAAAAACCATATTTACATCATTTACGCCCTATCCGAATCAATCTGAGCTGGTGGTAACCTGGTTGGTGAAGATCAAAGGATTCAAGAGAATCGGAATTTTGTATCAGGATGATAAATATGGCTACACCTTCAGGGATCCGGCTCAAAAGACACTGGCAAAATATGGCTTAAAGCTGGCGGCAGCAGAATCCTATAAACGCGGTGCCAAAGACCTCAGCGCCCAGGTGGCCAAGCTTCGCAAAGCAAACCTGGATGCGTGTCTCCTGGTTGCAACACCCCCACCGGGGGCAGCTTTCCTGAAGGAGGCCCACAAACAGGGTTGGAAAGACACCCGCATCATATCCTCGGGTCCCCTTACGGACGAGAAATATATTAACCTGTCCGGTGGGGTCGGCGAAGGGATATGGGGACTTTCCCTGTGGCCCGATCCGGTTAATTCCAATGATCCGGCCGTAGTCGAATACAGAGAGATCGTAAATATGCATGGCAAAGATAGAGACAAAAAACCGAATCGCTACAGCCTTTATGGGTACTTCTACGCCAAGCTTTTTGTGGAAGGTCTTGAAAAAGCGGGTAGAAACCTGACCAGGGAAAGCTTTATTGCGGCCATGGAAGGAATTAAAGACTGGGAGAACGGAATCACACCGGCAGTCAGTTTTTCAGGCTCGGATCATCTGACTCAAAATTCCGGTTTTATGGTTGAAGTCCAGAATGGTGTTTTCCGACCCATTTCGGTTTGGATGACCTTGAAGGGGGATACAATTGTACCGTTGAAATAGAATGATAGTTCTCAATATTGTTTATGATCGATGAGGGTAATGGCTCCCCGGGGACCAATAGAGGCCCCGGGGAAACCTCACTCTGCATGGCTGACACCTAAATATACTTTTCTGACATAATCATTTACAATCAAATTTTCAGCACTGTCATCCAGCGCGATAGATCCCGTCTCCATAACATACCCGTGCTGCGCTATCTGCAGCGCCATATTGGCATTCTGTTCCACAAGCAGTATGGTTACACCCTCTTTGTTGATTTCTGTGATAATGCGAAATATTTCCTCTACCATTAATGGCGCCAGACCAAGGGATGGCTCGTCCAACAGCATCAACCGGGGATTGGACATCAATCCTCTGGCTATCGCCAGCATCTGCTGCTCACCGCCGCTCAGGGTGCCCGCCTGCTGTCTGGCTCTTTCCTTGAGTATGGGAAAAGAGGTATAAATGCGCTCCAGATCCGTCTGAATCCCCTTGCTCGCTTTGCGGGTAAAGGCCCCCATTTTTAAGTTTTCTTGAACGGTCAATCCCATAAAAATGTCGCGGCCTTCGGGAACCTGGCAAATGCCCATACGGACAATTCGATGCGGCGGGATTCGATGGATGGGCTTATTCTGGAATATAATCTGGCCTCGCTGGGGCTGTATCAGGCCGGAAATCGTCCTCAAGGTTGTGCTTTTACCGGCACCGTTGGCGCCCAGTATGGCGACAATCCCGCCTTCGGATACTGCCAGGTTGATCCCTTTCAATGCCTGGATATTCCCGTAGTAGGACTCTATAGACCTTAGTTCAAGCATGATATACCCGGCCCGGATAAACCGGAAAAGTGAGCTAAAGTGAACTAAAGTTCGAAGTGTCTAAAGTTAAGGTGTCGTTTCACTCTATCTATTTATATTAAATCGACAAAATTCCACAACATTAGGCATTTTAGATCACTTTAGTCACTTCGAACTTGTTTGATTTGAAAATTTATTGCCGCAATAAACAAAAAACTTTTAAGAATCCAATCTATATTTAGATTCAATCGTTATCACTCCTTGCGGTTCCCAGATACGCTTCGATGACTTTGGGGTCCTGTTGAATATCTGCCGGTGTTCCCTCGGCGATCTTTACTCCAAAATGAAGAACACATATTCGGTCGGATAGCCCCATAACCAGGCGCATATCATGCTCAACCAGCAAAATAGTTATGCCGCGCCTGTCCCGAATGGCTTTAATGACCTGCATCAGATTTTCAGTCTCCTGGGGATTCAGACCGCCAGCCGGTTCATCTAAAAGCAAAATCTTGGGATCCAACGCCATGGCCCTGGCCAGTTCCACCCGCTTTTGAATCCCAAATGAAAGATCCACTACTTTTTGTTCCCGGTAGGCCTCCAGATCCAGGAAATTGAGAATTTCCAACGCCTGGTCCCTGTTTTGGATCTCTTCAGCCTTGGAGGTTCCCAGGGACAAAAAGTTAGCCAATACCCCTGACCTATAGAAGAAATGACGGCCTACCAGGATATTTTCCAATACCGTCATCTGACCAAATAACTCAATATTTTGAAAGGTTCTGGCAATACCCCGTTTTGCAATTTGATGCGGCTTTAAAGGAACCAGATCCTCGCCCTCCAGCAGAACCCTGCCGCTATCGGGCTTGTAAAGTGCATTAATAATATTGAATATCGTGGTTTTGCCGGCACCATTGGGCCCAATCAGTGCGAAAATCTCGCCTTTGTGCATGTCAAATGAACACTCGAACACAGCCTGTAGGCCGCCAAAGCTGATTGAAATCTCTTCCAAAGCAAAGATCGGTGGCGTTTCCTGCATGAGCCTCCAGCGGGTTAAATGTAATATTATTCCTGGATGCGGTTTTATTTATATCCGGCGCCGGGGTATAAAGATTGCTGCAGTTATTTATCAGCTCTATCGGATTACATCAATATCCTTTTCTGCAGTTCATGTTCCCTGTCCTTTACATACATCGTAAACGATCCGTATTTATCAACCAGAACATTGTATTCAGGTGTTACAAAAATCGTTGTATTGAGCTGTTCAATTAAAGCCGGACCGATCACCCGGTTACCGTACATAAGTTTAGCCCCATCGAATACATCGATATCTTTAAATTCCCCTTGCAGCGGCAAATAGACTTTTCGAAACCGCTTATGGGCCCGGGTTGAATCATGACCGTCATAATCCTCGGTTTTGAACTCGGGTTTCCGGGTGCGACCATTGCATAGGAGCCTTAAATTTATAAGTTCAATCGGAGTGCCCTCTTCTGCCAGGCAATAGCCATATAGCTTATCGTGCTGTTGGTGAAACCGCATCTCAATTAAATCAAAATCTGCATTTTCCATCTCATTTTGGCTGATTTCTAAATTGACCTCGTGATACTGTTTTTGATATCGAAGATCCAACGAAAAAATAAATTCTATTCTTTTTTTTGGAATTTGTTCCGATTCGAGCAGTTCAATCCCCTCTCTTTTCATCTGATCGAAATATTTTTTGAACCGCTGGGGGTCGGCCGCAGATAGCGGAGTGGTATATGTTTTTACGAAATCATGTTTAAGATCCGACATCAGCATTCCGGCTGCACAAAAAATGGATGATTCCCTGGGAACAATCATGACCGGAATCTCCAGCTCCAGGGCAATCATACAAGAGTGATTGGGACCTGCGCCTCCGGCCACAACCAGTGGAAAATCCCTGGGGTCATAACCTTGTTTGACAGAGACGTCACGCACAGCGGCAGCCATATTGACGTTGATGATATTGTACATGCCGGCTGCTGCCTCGTAAAGGCCAATTCCCAGCGGTTTTGCAATGTGTTTTTGGATAGATTGTTCTGCCTTTTGCAGATTTAATGGGATACGTCCTCCCGCAAAATAATCTTTATCCAGATACCCTAAAACGAGATCTGCATCGGTGCAGGTGGGTCGTTCTCCTCCGAGATCGTAACAGGCCGGACCCGGATTGGCGCCGGCGCTGAGTGGTCCCATTCTCAAAAGACCGCCTTCGTCTATCCAGCCGATGCTCCCGCCGCCGGCGCCAATGGTCACAACATTGAGCATGGGCAATGCCAGCTTGAGCCGATTGATTTCACCGGTGGTGGTCACCAGGGGCTTTTTATCTCTCACTAGAGAAGCATCGAAACTCGTTCCGCCCATGTCCACAGTAATGCAGTCGTTATAACCCTGTCCGGCAGCGTATCTCACGCCGGCCACAGGACCGGCGGCGGGTCCCGATAGCAGTGTTGCAGCGGCTTTCTCCGTCGCCAGATCCGGTGAAATCACGCCACCGTTGGACTGCATGATTAAAAAAATACCCTGGAAATGAGTATTTTCGAGCCTGGCGATCAGCGATTTGAGATATCCGCTTAACTTGGGACCCACATAAGAATTCAAGACTGTCGTACTTACCCGGTCGTAAAACCGTATGGACGGCAGCAATCTGTTTGAGGGTGTCAGATAGGCATGGGGGAGTCTGGCGGTAATAATCCTGGCGGCTTGTTCTTCATGCGAATTATTCGCAAAGGAATTCATAAAGCAGACAGCTATGGATTCCACGTTTTCCTCATTCATAAACGCTGCTGCATTTTCTACATCTCCGATGTTTAAGGGCGTTACCACCTCGCCCGCGTTATCCAGCCTTTCTTCAACCGGTATTCGCAGAAATCTGTCAACCAGTGGTTTTACGTTCTGGAAACGATTATCGTATTGCGCTTCACGGATTCCCCTGCGCATCTCGAGGGTATCCCGCAAACCTTTGGTAGTTAACAATGCGGTTTTGGCACCGGTATACGTAAGGACTGCGTTCGTGGTGACCGTAGTTCCGTGGACGATGACGGATAGGCTTTTAAGGAATTTCTTAAGATCTGCATTCAGGTCCGAGGCCATCTCGCCCAGGCCCTGCATCACAGCAATGGCGGGATCGTGCGGTGTAGATAGAACCTTGTAGACCCTGGTTGACCCGTCTTCGAAAGCCAGTAAAAAATCAGTAAACGTGCCGCCCACGTCAATGCCGACTTTATAGCTCATATTGAGGCGCCGTCATTCTTTAATGATACATTCTTGCGCTGAATCCTTCCCCAGCTCTGTGCCGCAAGGATCCAAACCTTTCTTTTCCCTGATGGCAGCCAGTACATTCTCCGGTGTAATGGGCAGGTCTTTGATCCGTATGCCGACGGCATCATAAATGGCGTTAGCAATAGCGGGTGCTGTCGGCACGCATCCGGGTTCGCCGATGCCTTTGGCCCCGAAGGGACCGTCATTATCGGCCGTTTCAAGCACAGGTGCTTCAATGACCGGCACATCTTTGGCCGTCAGTATTTTGTAGTCCCTGAAATTGGGATTCATAATCTCACCCTTTTCCAGTATGACCTGTTCCGTTAGGGTGTAACCGATACCCATCATTACACCCCCGTATACCTGGCCTTCCAGAAGCATCGGGTTAATGGCTCTGCCCACGTCGTGGGCCGCAACATATTTAAGAATTTTTACTTTTCCGGTCTCCTCATCCACCTTGACACGCACACCATGAGTGCCGAATGTGTAAGTCATCGAAAGATTGCCGCGAAAATCCTGGCCCAAATTCTCGTTGGCCGGATCATAGAAATACTCGGCCATAAGCATCTGTCCGCCCTGGCTGAAATGGGCTTTCCTCAAAATCTTTCCGATTTCCATCTGTTTTTCCGGATCCGTCTTGGATATCACTTTTCGATCACGCAGCATCAGTTCCCCGGCAGAGGTTTCCAGTTGTCTGGCAGCCATTTCCAGTATGCGAGATTTGATCTTTTTGGCAGCCCCCAAGGCAGAGTTGCCGGCAACAAAGGTAGTTCGACTGGCATGGGCCCCCACGTCCCATGGGCATACATCCGTATCCGTGTGGATGACATGGATATCTTCCATATGAAGACCGAGTTCTTCGGCTACAATTTGAGCGATCACCGTATCGGCTCCCTGACCCATGTCGGTTGCCCCGGTGAAGACATTTACCTTGGTGAAGTCATCCATTTTAAGAATCGTACCGCAACCATCTGACTTATAAACCCTGGCGCCACCTCCCACATGGATCAGCGAAGCAATTCCGGTCCCCACCCCTTCTTCATCAGACGCGTCTTCTTCGAGCTTCTTTTTCACCTCATCCATACATTCTTCCAGACCACAGGTCGTGATGCGGAAATTCTGGGGGGAAACGTCACCGGGTTTATTGGCGTTGATACGGCGGAATTTAAGCGGATCGATACCCGCAGCCTCCGCCAGTATATCCATAGAGCTTTCAATGGCAAAAGTTGCCTGGGGATTGCCGTAGCCACGCATGGCCTGGGAATAGGTATTATTGGTATACACACATTTTGCCTCGTATCGCACGTTGGGCACCCTGTAAAGGGTCGTAATCGGCATCATCATAACCGAAGGCGTGGTTGCACCCCAGGAGGTGTAGGCCCCATTGTCTAATATCATTGAGATGTCGCGGAACAGGAGTTTTCCTTTCTTGTCACAGCCCTGGGCAATATAGGTCACGGTAGGTTGTCGGGTAGAAGTGGCAATAAATTCTTCCCTTCTGTCAAAGACAATCTTCACCGGCTGGCGGGTGCGATAGGCCAGAAGAATAGCGATATTCTCGTAGGCATAGGTGTCCAGTTTACTGCCAAACCCGCCGCCGAGGCACGGTTTGATTACCCGAACCCGCCTGCCAGGCAATCCCATGGCTTTGAGCGTGCCCATAAAATCTTTTTGAGCCAGAGATGGAATCTGGGTGTTGGTATATATCGTAAGATTGTTGGCATGATCGAATTCCGCAATGGCGCCGCTGGTGCCCATGCAGCAATGGGTCACCCAGGTCGTGGAAAACCGATCTTCGACGACATAGGCAGCCTTGGACCGGGCGGCATCAATGTCGCCGTAATGAAGCTTCCAGGGCATTTTCAAAACATTGGATTTGTGTCTTTCATGCACGAGAGGAGCACCCTCTTGTATGGCCTCTTCAGGGTCGAAGACAGCCGGCAGCGGTTCATAAGTCACTTCGATCAGACCGAGGGCCTCTTCGGCGATCTCGGGGTCGGTTGCCGCAACCGCCGCTACTTCATCCCGATATGACCTTACTTTACCCGCTTTCAAAGGCGTGTTGTCTTTATAAACGCCGAGTTTAATAACCGGGATGTCTTCTCCGGTTAAAATCGCCCGCACACCCGGAATTTTTCTGGCCCGGGTTGCATCAATTTTTAATATCTTTGCATGGGGGTACTTACTATAAAGGATCTTGCCGTAGAGCATTCCGGGCAATTTAATATCTTGAATGTATTGAATACGTCCGGCCGCCTTGTCGGCGGCATCGAGTTTCGGAATCCTTTTTCCAATGGCAGCAAATTCCTGCATAATGACCTCACAAATAAAGGTTCAGGGTTCAAGGTTCAAGGTTTAGGGTTCAAAGTTCAGAGTTCAAAGTTCAAGGTTCAAGGTTGAATGGGAAACCCGGAAACATGGAATTTAAATTTAAAATTCAGCTCTCATCCTTCGCTTGCCAGGCAACCACCTTGACTTTGTCGTACCGGTAACCCCTGACAGATTTTACAGCTTCAAAAATTTGAACATAACCCGTGCAGCGACAAAGGTTGCCGGCCAGGGCGTGTTTGACATCTTCCAGCGTGGCATTGGGATTTTCATCCAGCAATGCCTTGGCGGACATAATCATACCCGGGGAGCAGAAACCACACTGGATGGCGCCATTGTCGACAAAAGACTGCTGAATAGGATGCAGGGTTCCATCCAGTGCAGCCAATCCCTCGATGGTCACAACGTCCTTGCCATTGATTTCGGCTGCAAGATAGAGGCAGGAATTGATGGCATCCCCCTCCACAATGACCGTACAGGCACCGCACTCACCGCTGCCACAACCTTCCTTTGTCCCTAAAAAACCGAGTTCCTCCCTGAGAAGGTGCAAAAGTGTCCAGTGATCTTCGATCGTAACGATGGTTTTGTTTCCGTTGAGTGTAAATTCAATTTCTCTGGCCATAAGTATTGCCTTTCCAATGAATACGATGTTTAAAGAGTTTCGAGTAATCCAGAAGATAGGTAACTGTTGCGAGTTACGTGTTTCGAGTTGCGGGTTAAAAAATTGAACACGCAACGCGTAACCCGCAACCCGTAACGATTGCTTTTGCCATTACTCCAGGCAGTATAGTTCAGGCTGTCGTTTGTTCGGCCCTTTCCAGCGCCTTGAG
>CAMYNZ010000105.1:0-2904 GCA_947259865.1 uncultured Desulfobacterales bacterium
CTCAAGGTCATCAGCAGTAAAAGTTCGCGAAGCCCCCACAGGGGGGAACATCGTTCCTGGCAAAACGGAGAGGGACTTGAGTTTTTGGATTACCGCAAGTACCACCCCGGCGATGATCTGCGTTATGTGGATTGGAGTGTTTATGGGCGACTGGATAAGTTGTTTATCAAACTATTTCATGCTGAAAAGGGTCAGACCGCCCATATTCTGCTGGACACGAGCCTATCAATGGGGTCCGGCAATCCGCCCAAGGATATCACCGCAAAAAAGCTTACGGCTGCAATAAGTTATATCTGTTTATCCAATCTGGATAAAATCGGTTTGATGGCCTTTTCCGATAAAATTGTTGAAGTAAAATTACCGGCCCGGGGCAAAAAGCAATTCCCGGAGGTTCTGAAATTTTTGCTTTCCCACAAACCCGCAGATCAAACCGATTTGAATGGCTGCCTGGCGGAATATGCTTCAATCTGTAAAAACCCCGGAATTGCCATCATCATCAGCGATTTATTTGATCCCAAAGGTTATCAGGACGGCCTTAAGGTATTGGCATATAGAAATTTTGATATCAATGTCATCCAGGTGCTGGATCATGAAGAACTATTTTGGTCACAGACCGGCAATCTTCGACTGCACGATGCCGAGACCGGCGAGAAAAAGATAACATTTGTGGATGCACATCTGTTGGCGCTTTATCAAAAAAAAATAAATGCATATATTTTTAATATTAAACGCTACTGCGGCCACTATGGTATCAATTACTTCCTATGCGACACGGGTGTACCCTTCGAAGAACTGCTAACGAATTATTTAACAACAGGGGCTTTATTTAGATAATGCAATTTTTAAATCCCGGTATGCTGGCACTCCTGGGAATTATCCCCATTCTTATCCTTATCCACACCTTAAAGCCAAAACCCAGGATAGTTGATGTAACCAGCCTTTTTCTGTGGCAGGAAGTGTTAAGAGAAAGAAGCAGACATATAACTGTTGAACGCCTGAAAAAGAATTTGCCGCTGTTATTTCAAATCTGTGTCGTTATCCTTGCGTCGCTGGCGCTGGCAAAACCTGCCTGGAGGTATTTTAGCAAATCTGTGTCGTTATCCTTGCGTCGCTGGCGCTGGCAAAACCTGCCTGGAGGTATTTTAGCCCCCAAAAAGGCAATATGATCCTCATTATGGATACCAGCGCCAGCATGCAGACCAAAACAGGTTCAGGCACACGATTTGATGCAGCCACACAAAAAGCGGTTGAATTGATTGGAAAGCGTGATCCTGCTCAAAAAATTCTCATTGTGGAGGCCGGCCCTAAACCGGCAATTAAAACCGGTTTTGTTGACAATTCAAATTTGGCAAAAAGTCTTGTCAGCAGCTTAAGCCCTTCCGATGCCGCCGGTGAATTAGAACAGGCCATTTACCTGGCGCTATCCTTTGTTGATCCTTCTAAAGAGGATACCCTGTATCTAATTACAGATGGCGCCGGTGAGGATGTCTCCGGGCTGGTTAACGATCACCCAAAAATTAGACCCATTATCGTCAGAGGTGGAAACCATAACATCGGTATTACGAAATTCAAATTCCGGCAGGAAATCGAACGGTATGATCAATATGAAATCATGCTGGAGATTAAAAATTTCAGCGCTTCTGCAATCACCTGCCCTGTTCGTCTGTCAATTGACAATGCCGTTATATTCCAGAAAACCATGACTTTCGAAGCCCGGGAAAAGAAGCTACTGATATTTCCCTATATGGGACTTATCAGCGGAATTGCCGGGGCGATTCTTGAAATTGATGATGATTTTGCGACCGATAACCGGGCCTATTTATCACTAAATGCCGCCAAAGACATATGGGTTTTACTGGTTTCAAGGGGAAATTTTTTTTTAGAAAAACTTCTAAAAGCGTATCCGAATGTCAAGGTTAACTCGGTTAAGGAAATCATACCTTCATCCTGGAACGATCAAACCCTGCGCAATGACATCGTAATAGTCGACCGTATGGATTTTCCAAAAACAGAAAAAGGTAATTTACTTCTCATTGACGCCTATTCTCCTTCCATACCGATCGTAAAAACCGGCCATGTGCGCTTTCCTGAAAATTTGGCGGGAGATCTAAAAAGTCCCCTGATGGCAAATGTAAATATCAGTGGATTGATTGTCGAAAAAGCTGCCAGACTCAGGGTAGATAAAGGACTGCAACCGGTGATACAGACCGGGCAAACCGGATTGATGTATGCATATGAAAAAGGGGGTATACGCGCCGTTTTGTTAAGCTTTGATCCAACCCAGTCAAATCTTCCCTTAAAGATCGCCTTTCCGGTTATGATGAGCAACATCATTAACTGGCTCAATCCGCATAAGTTAGAATTTTCAACCCTACAAACGCTTGCCGGCAAACCATTTGATATCTATTTGGATCCGCAAACAAACATTTTTTATACGCGTGCCCCCCAGCAAAAATGGGAAAAACAACACGCATCGACGAATCCCTTTCGATATACCGGTACCCGGACCGTTGGAATCTACACCATCAGCGAAAATGACAAACAGCGTTATTTTACCGTAAATCTGGCCGATGAATCCGAATCAAACATCATCAGTCCGGATGTTGAAAAACTGTACCCTAAACCCGAATCCTCCGTGACGTCTCAAGAAATTGCGGTTCAGCAACCCCTGTGGACTGTATTCCTGGTATTGGGCTGTACGCTGCTGATGGTTGAATGGTATCTGTGGTTGAAGATAAGATAATCTTGCATGAAAATTGATGAGAAATTTGTATATAAGGAAAAAAGCAAGGATATACAAAATCATATCGCCATACATTTTACTCAAGTGATAAATCGGATGATGATCTTTTTTTCTCATCAATTTTCACCCTACGGGCAAGCCGGAGGCTTCCATGCCCTCCG
>CAMYNZ010000105.1:2946-13321 GCA_947259865.1 uncultured Desulfobacterales bacterium
TTAAATGCCTTGCATATGAAAGCCTCCGACTTGTGCAAGATCCAGGTAAATGACAATGTTATTTGGGTAACTCCAATCGGAAGATGTGGTCTCTTCGGAGCAGTCGGGACATCGATAACAATTTGTTGATAGGATGCCGCTAGGTATCAACTACATGTTTTTGACTCTAAACAAACCAATATATCTCATCAGTTTGCTCCTGATACCGGTCATCTGGGTTATGCTCCACCGGTCGTTTCCAATTGGTAAATGGTCCCGCAACAAAACAATTGTGGGTGGTCTCCGATCGGTGCTTATTATCCTGTTGGGCCTGGCCCTCGCCGATCCCCAATTATTGATGCACTCCGATCAGGTCAATCTTTTCTACTGCCTGGATGTCTCAGAGAGTATTCCCGGGAAACAAAAAAAAGCGGCAGAAGCGTTTATAAAAAAGACGTCTGCCGGAATGAGCGTCGAAGATCAAGCGGGTGTCATCCTGTTTGGGAAGCACCCTTCGATAGAAACATCTTTACAAAAAAAAATGGGTTCTCCGGCAATGAGATCGGATGTCAACCCAAACTTTACCAATATTCATGATGCACTGCAGCTTGCAATTGGAAAACTCCCCCACAACGGAAATAATAAAATTGTGGTATTTAGCGATGGCAATGAAAATTTACAGCAATCCCTTGACATGGCTTATCTGGCCGGATCACTTGGAATCGAGATATACCCGGTACCGCTGGCGGGGTGGTTCGGCAAAAATGAAGCCTTTATAAAAGCCCTGGAAAGCCCTTCCCAGGTTCCGTTGGAAACGTCTTTTGAACTGAAATTGGTCGTGTTTAGCGCATCAGACAATCAGGGCGCACTTGTTTTGACGAGAAATGATAACCTTCTGGCGCAGCAGGCGATAAATCTGCACGCCGGTACAAATGTATTTACCTTTGCCGATAAGTTAACAGCGCCGGGCCTTTATCTGTATAAGGCCGTCGTAAATTTCTCCAATGACACCTTTTTTCAAAACAATGAAGGACTTTCATTTACCCGGGGCTCCCACAAATCCCGTGTACTGTATTTAACTGATAAAAGCCGGGGCTCAAAGTATTTGACCGAAGCGCTGAAAGTGCAGGGATTAGATCTTGATATTAGACCTGTCAAAGACATTCAAGGCGCCGCGCATGGTTTATTTGATTTTAATGCCATCATCCTGGACAATGTCTCCGGACGGACCATCTCTTTTCCCGCAATGGAACAAATTGAAAAATATGTGAGAGATATGGGCGGCGGCCTGATCATGATTGGCGGAGATAAAAGCTTTGGCGCCGGCTATTATAAAAAAACGCCGATAGAAAAAGCACTCCCGGTATTTATGGATGCGCCAACTGAGATGAGGTTCTCCGAGTTATGTCTAATCTTTGTGGTTGATAAATCATCCAGCATGACCGCCGGTTACGGGGGTAAAAACAAACTTGAAATGGCAAAAATTGCCGCTTTTTCTGCCGTCGAAATGTTAAACCCCCTGGATCGTCTGGGCATTGTGGCATTTGATACCGAATTTGAATGGATTGTTCCCCTCACCACGGCCAATCAAAGACAGAAAATAGCCGACCAGTTGTCCCGGTTGCGAGGTGAAGGCGGCACCGATCTTTACCCCGCTTTAAAAGATGTTCATAACGTTCTAAATCAGATTAGCGCCAAAAGAAAACATGTTATCGTCCTGTCTGACGGGGAAACCGAATCAGCCGATTTTAAATCGCTGGCCGAGTCAATGAGCGCAGCCGGAAGTTCGATATCAACCGTGGCAATCGGGAAAGGTGCCCATGTCGTATTAATGAAGTCTATCGCCGATTGGGGTAAAGGCAGAACTTACTATACGGATGATCCCGATCAGATCCCGAAAATTTTTACCGGGGAAACCCAAATAATCACCCGCAAGATCATTACCGAAAAAAAGATGCAGGCCCATATAAAATTGCAGAACGAAATCATGCAGGGGATAAATGATCAGGTGTTGCCACCTGTTTACGGTCAGGTTGTAACCTACCCCAAACCGGGTGCAAACGTATTGATTGAAACCGGGCAAGCGCCGTTGTTGGCCGCCTGGCAATACGGTTTGGGCCGCAGCGTTGCATTTACCTCCGATCTTTCGAATCGCTGGGGAAAAGACTGGGTTTTGTGGGAACATTATGCCAGGTTCACATCTCAAATGGTAAAATGGGCCCAGCGCAAAGAATCCCGGGAAAGCTTTTTGGCCACCATTGATCGCAAGGGTGAGGTGGGGACATTCAGGGTTGATATCACCACGGATAGTAATCGCTTTGTGAATAATCTGGATCTCAGTATCAACATTCTGCTGCCGTCCGGACAAAATCAAACCGTGGAGCTGGACCAGACAGCACCGGGCAGATATGAATACACATTTCCGGCAGAAGAAATCGGTGCTTACTTTTTTAGTGTTTTTGGTCATGAAAGCCCATCACTCAGCACGCCGCGGGCATTTGGTTTTGGCATACCCCATACCGCGGAATTCGAGAACGTTGGAATGAATGAACAATTATTGGAGGATCTGGCCGCAGCGACCAATGGCAGGGTGCTCTCCATTGACAACCCCCCCGGGGATCTTTTTAAGGCGTCGGCTGAATCAAAAAAATCCGGAATCCCCCTTTGGCCTTATTTTGTTGGGGCCTTTTTGCTATTTCTTATGATTGATGTGGCTGTCAGAAAACTGTTAAATCTGGGTGGATTTTGAAGAAACCGGCGGTAACAAAAATGATGTGATCCTTCCCTACCTTCGGTATCCTCGCCGGAAGTCGCAGGATAACCTGCAGCCAAGGCGGTCAACTGCGGATGGTTAAGGCGGGTGTTTCGACTCTTTTCGCCACCGCCGGGTGTAACCACCCGCTTATGCTTACTTGAGAGAATAAGACCCTGAAACATACGAATCAGAATGTGGTTGACAATTGCTCAGATTGATTCTACCTCTAAGATATCCCGATCGATTTACCCATAAAATTTGCGTCCGTTTCTAAACGATGCTGATTGATCAGATCCAGACCACCAGACCCTGTCGCCAGATTGACATCCCTGCCGCTACGGCCGTTTAATTCAAAGGACGCAAAAAGGTTGAAACCTTTAATTTTTTTCAATCCGAAAAACCATTAACCCTCTTTTTGATCATACTGTTTTCTGCAATTTATACCGCTTTCCATAATAATGTTCCGGATGGTATAAGTGGTTGTAGAAAAATCGTTTGAATAACGGAACGTTTTTTGACAATCACCATAAAATTCGACGGCGGTGATATCCGCAGAAAAAAAGCAACGTTCTTGAAGCCGTTTAATAGGAACGGCTGGTCTCAATTAAACCATAGCCTTAAATTTAATAGAAGATTTTTTCAAATTAAAAGAGGAGGAAAAAATGGAGACCCAGGATGTGACCCAAAGAGATTCTTTTACCGGCAGGATAGGAATTATTGCAGCGGTTGCAGGATCGGCCGTGGGGCTCGGTAATATATGGAAATTTCCATATATTACCGGTGTGTTTGGCGGAGGCGCTTTCGTTCTCGTTTATTTAATATGTATTGCCATTATCGGTTTGCCGGTTATGCTTTCCGAATTCACAATCGGTCGCCAGGCCCAAAAAAACGCAGTGGGTTCATTTAAAAAGCTGGCGCCCGGCACACCCTGGTTTTTTACCGGAGTAATGGGATTAGTAGCGGCATTTATGATTCTTGCCTTTTATGGGGTGGTGGCCGGCTGGACCCTGGAATACCTTTTTAAATCCCTTCTTAATTCGTTTGCAGGGAAAAATCCCGCTGAATTGGAAGGGATGTTCGGGGGATTTATCAGCCAGGTTGCCAAACCCATATTCTGGCAATTTATTTTTATGGGTTTAACCTGCTGGATTGTATTGGCCGGCATTAAGGGTGGTATTGAAAAAGCCTCTAAACTTTTAATGCCTGTTTTATTGGTTATCATTCTTGTACTTGACATTCGTGCGATCACACTTCCGGGAGCCGGGGCTGGTTTATCATTTTTGTTTACGCCTGATTTTACCAAATTGAGTGCTGAAGGGGTGTTAAGCGCGTTGGGACACGCCTTTTTTTCGCTAAGTTTAGGTATGGGCACTTTAATCACCTACAGTTCCTATATGGGTAAGCAGGAGAATCTTGCTTCAACCGCAGTCCAATGTACAATTGCAGACACAGGAATTGCGCTGTTAGCCGGCATTGCTATTTTCCCGGCGGTATTCGCATTTGGCATTGAACCGGGAGCGGGCCCCGGATTAGTGTTTATAACCCTGCCCAATGTATTCCAGCAAATGCCCGGTGGATATATCTTTTCTCTCATGTTTTTCTTATTGTTGGCCGTTGCAGCGCTGACCTCATCGATCTCCATCCTTGAAGTCGTTGTGGCTTATTTTTCTGAAGAACTTAAGCTTGGCAGGCGTAAGGCTACCATTATGTCAACGATTGCCATCACCATTGTGGGAATACCCTGTTCACTGTCAATGGGGGCTATGTCAAAGGTACAGTTTTTAGGAAAGACGTTCTTTGATTGGTTAGACTATATCGCCTCAAACATCCTGCTTCCGATCGGTGGATTATTAATTGTGGCTTTCATCGGCTGGTATCTCGGTCGCGACAAAACAAAGGCTGAAGTTACCAATGCGGGTCAATTGGAAGCCGGTTATTTATCGCTGTTCCTATTTTTAGCCAAGTTTGTTGCACCTGTAGTCATAGCAATCGTATTCTTACACGGGCTTGGACTATTCTAATCATAGGTATAAATTTTGCCTGAAACAGAAAAGTTTAGGTTAAAATAAGGGGGAGGTAACAATGTATACCAGAAAAAAGCTTATCGTATCTGTAATTATATTTCTTATGTGTATTTTTTCGGGTGGACCGGTATTGGGGCAATCGATTCAGATCGTCACCGAAGAATATCCGCCCTATAATTACTCGGAAGACGGCAAAGTTTTAGGATTCTGTACGGATGTTGTTAAGGAAGTTTTAAAACGGGCGGGCTTGGATTATTCGATTAATTCTTACCCGTGGTCTAAATCTTATAAAATGGCCCAGTCACAACCCAATGTGCTAATTTATTCGATCGGACGAAATGTCGCCCGGGAACCATTGTTCAAATGGGTAGATATTATCGCCCGAACGGAAGTTTATTTTTATCGAGTGAAAAGTCGAAGAGATATTAAAATCAAAACATTTGATGATGTCAAAAAGTACAAAATAGGTGCGGTCCGTGATGATTTTCGGGCCCAATGGCTTATGAAACAGGGGATTAAAGATCAGTTAGCTTTGGTCCCGGATGACAGGCAAAATATGCGCAACCTGTTTGATCGTAAAATTGACATTTTTCCGATTGGTGAATTTGTTGCCTACCGTATTGCCCATCAAGAGGGACGCGCTTTCAATGATCTGGAAAAGACCCTGTATGTAAAGGATATGTCTGCTGATCTTTATATGGCATTTAGTAATCAGACGCCGGATGTGGTCGTAGAAAAATGTAAAAAAGCACTATTTGAAATCCGAAAGGACGGAACATACGAAAAAATTAAATCGAAATATGCTATTTTTTATTTACCTATATTCCAGTTCAGAAGTTACTAGAACCTCAATTGAGCGTAAACAAATTGAAGAAGATAGGTAAAGGTAAGTATTACAACCGAAAAAGTCGATTCAAATCAATTTCCGATCAAACGCATATGGGTGAATTATAAAATATGAAAATAATCTTCAATTTGTTTACCCGATGGGGAAGCCGATGATACGCCATCTCTTTTGTTATCAAGGGCTCGCAGTAGCTCCAACTACGGCTTCGCCCTTGACGCCGCGGATCTGGCACATCCTCGACTTTCGCTCATTTAAGGTAGAAGCAACATTAAAAATTTCTAAAGTTCATTGCTGATGAAGGCGAAAATTGCAGGTATTGAATAAATGCATGTGGGGAGGCTGTTTATGAAATACCAATTAGAGGACCTCGCAGAGATAGCATTAAAACTTGTCGACCTTGGCATGGGGATTGAAAAGAATCTGATACTCATAACCGCGCTACCGGGTGTCGGCAAAACGACCCTTGCCAGGGAATTTGCCAGACAAACGAAGGGTACTCATTTTGACATTGACGATATAAAAAGAGTGGTCGTTCCGGAAGAGATGGTGACGGAAGGCATAGACCCTCCCGAGTACCGTTACAAATATTATGCCGGTGCCATACGTAAGCTACCGGATCTCTTTGCCCAAAGCGCTGTTAAAATTGTGATCATGGATGAGACCTTTCATTTGAAGGCCTTTCGCTACATGTGGGATGACGCGGCCAAGGAATTAAATATCAGACTCCATTGGGTGCGGGCCGTCTGCGATGAGGTAATCGTCAAAAAGCGGCTCAGCATTGGAAAAGATCGGGAAAAACACATCCTGGCCGGTGGGGGTCATCAAATGTATTTACTTTTTAAAAAGGAGTATGAGCCAATTAAAGAATCCCACGAAATTGTTGACACGGGCAAGGACATCGTGCCCCAGGTCCAAAGGATTATTAGCGAACGTTCCATAGGAAAAAAAACAATTCCATAATGCTGTTGATAAAGAAAACGGATGGGTTTCAATCCTTAATAACATATTTATAAAAAGAAGGGGGTAATGCCATGATACCTGAAATCAAAAGGATTCTTTATACCACTGATCTTTCGCCAAATTCTGCCTATGCGTTCCGGTATGCCATAAACTCTGCAAAAAAACACGACGCCAGCATCATCATATTACACGTCGTTGAAGAAATGGCGCCTTTTTTTGATGAGGAGCGGTTAAAAATGATTTCCGAAAAAAAAATAGCCGAAGCCATGGCTCAAATCAAAACGCGGCTAAAGACATTCTGTGACGGGGAACTTAAAGACGATCCTGAATGCATCGATAAAGTTGAATCCATAGAAGTATGTCAGGGTTACCCACCGGAGGAAATACTTAGAAAGGCGGATGAGTTAAACTGCGATGTGATAGTTATGGGAACCCATGGAAAGGGCATCATAAGACATAGCTTTCTGGGAAGTGCGGCCCAAAAAGTGTTACGCCGGGTCAGAAAACCGGTTTTCATTATCCCATTGCCGGAAGAAGGGAACGACGTTACATTCAAGGGAATTTAGATCAACGTTTTTTTAGTTTATATCAGACAGGATTGACCTGATTTTGGGTGCCCTGCATCCAGATAGCTGCAATATAATCAAGTGTTGCGTCCCGCAAACAAATTACAAAATTCAACCAACGGTTTGATCCGCCAAAGATCTATGGCGGATTGCGACCAAAAGGCTTTCAAACCGCTGCATTATTTTTTATACCTATTTCTGGGACATAATACTAGAAGCTATCTCAAAAATAGGATTTTGGCCCAAGATCAAGGCGGAGCCGAGTTTCAACCCGCAGGCATACTGAAGTCTGTCGAGGACTTGAAACGAGGCTCCAACACAGAGATTGGGTCAAAAGATATTTTTGAGACAGCTTCTAGAATGTTTAAACGGTAAAATTCGTCCAGTTTCAATTTTGTTTTAGCAGGCGCTTATGGATCCGAATCAAATCGATGGTTGTCATTCAGAGTGGAATATGGTTTGCCCCGGTGGAAGTGATTACCAGCGGATGTCCCAGGAACGCGGAAAACTTTGCTGGAAGCGAATCAAAAAAATTTCAGGTATTGATATCGAGCTAGATTTTGACCACCCGCTATTAACGCCGGTCCCTTTGTTTCTGGAAATGCTGCTTCGAGCCCATCATAGAAAATCTTCACAAAAAAACCCTTTCATCCTGCTGGTGGCCGAAAAAGATACTCTGGATAAAGTACCGGAGAACATAAATGTGGTAACATTTTTAAACCGCATGGAGGGAGTAAGTGCCGCATTGACCAGCCCTGAAATGCTGGAAAAGCGGGACGATGATGTCGTTTACAGGGGGCAGGCCGCCACTGTCATCTTTCTGGATATGACCAATGCCGTCCTTTTAAAGATCGCTGAAAAACGGGATATCGAACCCCTGATGACCGGGATAAGAACAGGGATTGTGGTGAATCCCCGTGGCACAGAACCTTTAGGGGCCAAGGGCGTTTTTGAGATGGTGACGGGAGATGCACGTGCCTATCTCACTCCTTCCACCGTCAAGTATACGCCCTGGACCCGATTGTTTTATCCCCGCAAGACCACCGGCCCGGAAGGGGAATTGGTCCCGGATCTGGTGGAGTGGGTGCGGCAGCACTGGCAGGAAATCGTACTCAAACCGGTGTCCGGATATTCCGGCCGGGGCATATTTATCGGGCCTCAAAGCACATCCCGGGATGAAGATATTCAAACCGCCCTTGAAGTAGAACCCTATATCGTCCAGTCTTTTATACCTAAAGGGCTCTGGGCGGAGGAATACCCCTGGCTGGATCTGCCTAATAAAAAGGTAATTTTAAAACAATGGCAGACAGACTTCCGCTGCCTGATAACCGATACCGGGCTGATCGGATTCGCCGCCCGATTCGGCGGGATACCCACAAACGTGGGGACCGGGGGCGGCAATCAAGGCATCGCCATTCTTAAAACGAAACTCCCGGTCAAAGAAGCAGTGGACCGCATAAACGATGCGATCATCGGTTTGGGGTATTCGACAGTGAGGGAGATCCAGCAAGAATCCGACCAAAAAGGGCTGGAATTGGGGCACACCTATCTTAAAGGTCCGACCCCCACTACCTTGAGGCCTCGGATTATTACCGAGAATCACCTGAACACCCTGCAGAAATATAGCGCCAATCTTTGGAACGATTTGTTAAAACTTGAGGACATGTGGATCGCGGGCAAATTGGATCATGTGGTTGAGCTGGTCGAGGGTGAGACTGAGATTGCCCGGATGCAGCCCTGGAGAGGATCGGCAGCCCTCATCGCTTCGGATGGCCTCTTTAGTTTCGGTGCCCATCTCTAGAACCTATCTCAAATATGCATCTTAGGCCCAATGGCGGTGTTGTCACGCGGATTGCCATTGAACCTAAGCTACTATTTTTGAGATAGCTTCTAGGGTGTTAGTCCTGAAATTCCCGCTAGGAGTGGCAGGCGGTCAAATGTAGGATAGTTGCCGTTGCCAGACCAAGCAGGCGATAACCCGGTATCTTGGCGCGTAAAAAATACCCCGATCCCTGATATATGGATAAAAATCAGAGATATCTGATTATGGCGCTTGAAAAAACGTCTAAAGGCTCAATCTAAAACGCAAATGGGTGTAGCGTTTTTGAGTTTTGTTGTTGTTCACGCCTATGGCCAGCGCTTTGCGGGTGCCGACCAGTACCACCAATTTTCGCCCCCGGGTGACTGCCGTGTATATGAGGTTGCGCTGCAAAAGAATATAATGCTGGGTCAATATGGGGATAATCACTGCCGGATATTCCGAACCCTGTGATTTGTGAACCGATATGGCATATGCCAAAACAATCTCATCCAGTTCGGAAAAGCTGTAGGCTACCTCCCGACCGTCGAAGGAAATGAAGACTTCCTGCGCCTCCGGATATATCCGGGTGATTCTGCCGATATCTCCGTTGAATACCTCTTTATCGTAATTGTTGCGGATCTGCATGACTTTATCATCGCGTCTGAAATTACGCTCCCCACGAACGATACCGGACTCCTTGGGGTTGATGGCCTCCTGCAACCGGTTATTGAGATTGCCGGCGCCCACCACCCCACGATGCATGGGTGTCAGCACCTGAATATCCTCAATAGGATCGAAACCGAACCGCCGCGGGATGCGGTTGATCGAGGATTCCAGAATTATTTCCAGAACTTTTTCAGGATCCTCCTGTTCAATAAAATAAAAGTCGGTCGCGATCCGGTTTTCAGGGCCGGTGGTCGTAAAGGAGGGTATCTCTCCGTTATTGATTTTATGGGCATTGATAACAATCTGGCTTTCTCTGGCCTGGCGGAAAATTTCATTGAGTTCCACCACCGGCAGCGACCGGGAGGCAATAATGTCCTTTAACACCGTGCCCGCTCCCACAGAGGGCAATTGGTTTACATCTCCGACCAAAACCAGGGTGGCGTCAAGGGGGATGGCCTTTAAAAGATGGTGCATGAGTACGGTATCGATCATTGAGGCCTCATCGACGACCAACAGGTGACATTTCAGCGGATTATCGGCATTTTTCTGAAATCCACCTTTTGAAATACTGAATTCCAGCAAACGATGTATGGTGCGCGCCTCATGCCCTGTTGTCTCGCTCATGCGCTTGGCGGCCCTGCCGGTGGGGGCCGCCAGCATTACCCTGGCACCGATTTGGACTAATATTTTCAAAAGTGCGTTGATAATGGTGGTTTTTCCGGTACCGGGCCCACCGGTTATCACCACAATTTTTTCATCAAGCGCGCCTACCAGAGC
>CAMYNZ010000106.1:0-10336 GCA_947259865.1 uncultured Desulfobacterales bacterium
TACAGGATTACACTTAGTAGTTTCCAATTTGGTGATGAGCACTTTTTTGAAACCACTTCTAAAAGCTGTCTCAAAAATCGTAGATCACGTTCAATGGCAAGGCGTCGCGCGGCTTTAAAGCGGAGCGTACACGTCAGTACGTGAGCATTTCAAGCCGCGCGACAACGCAGCCATTGGGCGTGAGATGCATTTTTGAGGCAGCTTTTAAAAGCCGAGACGAGTTAGAAATTTAATCCCTTCCGCCACCTCTCTATCCAAAGTTCCGGGTTTTAATTCCATCACCAGCGAGGTATCGGATTGGATGTAGGGTTTAAGCCTGTCAAATTCAATTTCTCCTTTTCCCGGGACCAGATGATCGTCAAGACCGATGGCATCGTGAAGATGAATGCCGATAAGTCTGTGAGAAAATTTATCCAACAGCGCACAGGGAGGCAGCAAGTTGAGGCTTTCATTGGCGTGGGCATGACCGGTATCGTGCCAGTATCCGATTGGAGCGCCTTTAAACGTTTCCAGCAAAACCTCGAGTTCTTTTATACCGGGCAATTCATGATAATGGTATCGATTCTCAAGTCCCAGCAAAACCCCTTTTTTTTCGGCCAGGTTTCCAAGGCTATCCAGGCTGTGCAAAAGGCTATCCATATGTTTGGGTTTCAACCGCTCACGTTCAGCCAGCTTATGATAGATGAAAGCCTGGGCCTCCGAGGAGTTGACTTGATCTGTTGCATGATAGTGGTAGAGCCGGTCTAACTCGGGATTCATGTCTACATAGCCACAGTGCAGCACTACCGACCGCGCTCCAAGATTATGGGCATGTTCAATGCTCCGTGAAGTCCATTCAATGGCCTGTTTTCTTTCTTGCGGGTCAGGATGAGAGAGCAGAAAAAGATCGCCACCCCCTCCGGAATCAGGCTTAACGGCAGGAATCGGAAAGAAATTGTGTACGCTGACCACCTTCACACGGGATTGCTTCAAGGCCTCCCGTATTTTTTTGTGACTGGCTTCATCGATGCGATAATCCAGTTCGAGCCCGGTAACATTAAACTGTTGAAACAACTCGAGCAGGGCTTTGCCAGTATGCGGTCTGTTCGATGTGAAGGCGGTTGAGAGGGCAAGTTTTTGCATTTAGCTAAATATTTTTGTGACAACTATTATCAATGTTTACCGGAAAGATAGGTGAGGGGATATTTGTTCGAGATGTTGCTCAGCGCACGATCGGGCATGGATCAAAACATATTTGGAAAAAGAGACAAAACAAACAAGTTGATTCCGTCTCCCGGTTTAATAAAGTGATTGGATGTTTTTGAGTCTGTTGGCCATATTCAGAATATCTGTTTCAGCCCTTTTCATAAAGGCTTTTAAGCTATCGGTTCGATCTCTGTCGAATGCTGTTACCTGGGCGACGAATTTCATTTCAATGGGGCTCTCACCGATATAATAATCATCTTCATGTAAAAGTTTCATTACACGGGCCATGGCTTTTCTGCCGAACTTCTCCTCCGTCATGGGTAAAAGAGAAATCATCTTGGTTTTGTCCAGATATCCGACAATATCCGTTTCTCGAAATAGACTAACCAGTTTATGAAGGACAGCATTGATGATATGCTCCCGGGTGATGGAACCTTTGGGTACCGGTTTTCGTGGAGTTGCTCTAAGTATTGAAAAAGTGATTATGGAGAAAGGGGTATCATAGCGGAGGGAACGGAGGATTTCTTTTTCGATAAAAAAAAGCAAACTTTTGCGATTTAAGACCCCTTGCGGCAATCCTTTTTGGGGGGGTCTTACAACCGGTTTGGGCTTGGGTATTTTTTCGGCGACAGTCGGAGATTTAGATATTTCCTCGTATATCTTTTGGTAATCGTTTTCATCGATCCCTTTTGCTTGAAGCGAAGATCGTACTTTCTCCAAGATTGGTTTCAGGGCCGCGTCGCCGTCAACGCTTTTTTCGAAAAGTTGCAACGCCGTATCAGCGGACGCGCTTTCCCCGTCCGCAGGAGAACCGGAGCGTTGTATCCATTCGGAATCGAGTTTATTCAGGCATTGATCCATTCTTTGCTCAAGCCGTTGCTCGACTTTGTTGAGAACGTCTGTATCCACCCCTTTGCTTTTTAGGCGCCCCACCAGTTCGGATTCGACCTGGGACACGATTTCCCGCAGATGATTATTACCGTCTTCGCCCTTTTGTTTAGCAGCATCCATGGCAATGTTGGACCCCACCCGCTCGACGTAATCCACAAGAACATCAGACAGGACTTTTTCGTCACCGGTACCTTTGCGAATCTCAGAAGCCAGATAGATGAGCTCGGCCGCCCCTTTGGGGTCATATTTGATTTGATCGATGAGGTCTGCGCCGGCAACCCCGATTTCTTCGGCACTTTTTTCAAGTACCTGGGCCAGTTCTTCGTTCTGCAATTCCTTTCCCAGTTCCTGGGTCAGTTGCGCGAATTCAGACAGCGGCATTCCTTCTGCCAGCAGGGTTTGTTTGAGCTTGGGCATCAGCTGTCTCAATTCACCCACCTCAGGGACCATGCGCCTCAATATCTGGCCCAGTCGCGGTATGGAAATTTGCCCCTTCTTATATTCATCTCTTACCAGCTGTATGATAACGTTATCCGTGATTTCGTTGGTTTCATCCCGAATCAATCCCTCGTTTTGGTACACGACTCCCATGGCTTTCTGGGTTTCGATGCCTTTCAGGAGTTCTTTTTTCATGCCAAACACGGCATCGGCCAATTGCTCGAAATTGACCGTATCATCGCCCGCGCCGGCTTCAGCCACCTTGTTGCCGATTTGGCGCAATTGTTGTAAAACTACGGGGCCCGATCCATCCCCTTTGACCTGGCCGGTCTTGGTAGCTTCTCGATCGTTATCGATCATGGATTTTGAGAGTTCGGACGGATCATCCAGCAGGTTTTTAAGCGTGAGGGATTTTTCCAGCTCCTGCATAATAACACTTTCGGCCAGCACATCCAGCCCTTTGCCCTTGGCCGCTGTTTGCGGCTGGGGCGCTGTTGCACCAGCAGCAGGCGCTTGATTCAATGTGTCACGGCTTACGACTTCATCATCGGCCGTTACTTTTTTAAATATGACATGGTTGATCTTGACTTTGGTGATCCCCTCCTTGGCCAAGGCCGATTTTATGGCATCGGCATTCGTGTATCGTGTCGCATCAAAAAAAATCTTTGAAAATTCTTTGAGATCGTTTTCTTTTACGCCTTTTTCAAAGGATACCGATTGAATACCTCCATTTTTAAAATGAGAAAGCATTCGGCCGGTGTTTATCCGCGGGTCCAGGGGTTCGTCTTCAACAAAGAATTGTTCCTGGGCCATAATAAAAACGATGGGTGTTAATTCGTTTAATCCTATGCTGATTGTTTTGTGAAACTCGCCGGCAGTTTGTTTGGTGGACGGGTGGTTGGCATCATACATCATCGCCCGATTAAAAAGCAGGGCAAACGTTTTTCCGATTTTGCCTGCATTCTGTTTTGAAAGGGTAGGTTCAGTCATTTTCTAGCCTCTCATTTACCTCAATTGACAAGTTAGGGGCTTCACCTATTTCATGGTTGCGACAAAAACGCATACCTCAAAAAATACCCTGTATTTTCATATAGTTGTAAAAATTCCGAGACGTTTTATAACGTCAAATAATTATCCCGATACTGCTCGAGATCCGCTATAAAATCCCGACAGGTGGCGTAACGCTGATCCAGATTTTTGGCCAGGGCCTTTTGGACGATTAGATCCATATCTTTTTTCAGGTCCCCCCGGAGCTCTGACGGTTTTTTTTGAAACATACCGTTTTCATTCAATACCTTTGCCTTCAGCATATCAACTTTTGATTTAAACTTCGGAAGCGGCAACTGGGTTACCAGTAACTCAAAAAGCATGGTGCCCATTGCATAAATATCCGCCCGCCCATCGAGTTCCTGGCCCAGTATCTGCTCCGGGGCCATATACAGCGGTGTGCCCTGTATCATGGGCTTGCCGCTTTCTTCACCCCGCAGCAGCCTGGCCACACCAAAGTCGGTTATGATGGGCCTCTGGTTGTGTTTTTCAATCATTACATTGCCTGGCTTCATGTCCCGGTGAACGATTTCCTGGTTGTGCGCATAATCCAGCGCATCCAGAACCTGGATGTAAATTTCGATAGTGGTCTGTAAGGGTAGCGTTCGTTTTGACGGTATGACATTTTTTTTGGCCATACGCATGATTTTTGAGAGCGGGTTGCCTTGAATTAGCTGCATTGTAAAAAATAGGAATTCTTCGGTCTCCCCGACCTCATATATTTGGATTATATTCTGATGGGATAATATGGCTGCCGACTCCGCTTCCTGCTGGAAAAGCTTGGCCGACTTCGGTGTCAGAAAGCTTTTGGGTAATATTTTGACTGCTATCTGGCGCTTCAATGTCCTTTGAAAGGCAATAAAAACGATAGCCATACCGCCGCGGGCCAGTTCCTTGACCAGGGTGGATGTGCCGACCTCTGCCCCGATTAAATGATCTACCTTTATTGTTTCAATTGACGGCATAAAAACACCTTAGCTCCATTTGGCTATGCCATACATATGATGGGTTTATTCCTTGTCGGTGCTCATTTGATCGCTGACAGGTGATGCCAAACGTTCTTTCATTTGATCATAATAGTCCTGATTAAAGGTTCCCAGGGCCTGGGTGCGTAATTTCCAGGTATGCAGGCAGATTTTGGCATCGGTATAATTTTGATTTTCAAACGATTTTTCAATGCATTTTAGACTGTTCTCTATGGATTTTTCATAGATCTGGTTTTTGAACGCATCATATTGGGCTTGATCAAATATGCCGGCGTCAATCGCATTGCTGCGCCATACATTAAGGGCGACACTGGCACTATAAAAACCGTATTTCTCGATAGCCCTTTTCAAACGCCAGAGACTGTTATAGGCGGCTACTTTTAGCTGTTTCCGGGTTATTTGGGTGTCATTCTCCTGGGTGGCATACAGGGGAGTGTTGAATCCGAAGCTAAAAAATATAACCATCTGGATAAAGATGCTGAGACCTGATCTGAACAAGGAACCCTCCTGTTGTATTGACTTCACCTTGATTGTGCAAAAGTCGAGGATGCCCCAGATCCAAGGCGTCCAAGGGTGAAGTCGTAGTAAACTACTGCGAACCCTTGGCAACGCAGACGCCGTAGGAGTCAAGCCGAAGGCTATGGAGTATTCCGCCAACGTACTCTGGCGGATAAACATCGGCTCGCCCGCCTCTGGCGTGGCTTACCCGAAGGGTAAACAAAATGAAGAAATAAATTAAACCTATATCATTTTACTATCATGGGTTTACAGCGAGGTGTTTTAATTTTCCCGATACCCTGTGATACTAAAGAGATATAACTCACTCTTCATTTTGTTTATGCATAATTGAGGTTCAATTACAGCTCCAACCTCATAAGTTTATCAAATTATTGCAGAAATGTCGATAAAGAGATGGATTTAGGTCTGGAATTCAACCAAATGGCGGTAAATTTCAACTGCCGTGAGCTTTAGGATACACGCGACGGGAATGGAGATGATCATACCGAGGATGCCCGCCAGTTGGGCACCAATGATGATGACAATAATGACAGTGACCGGATGCAGATTGACGATTTTGGCCACCATCAGCGGTATGATCAAAAAATTGTCAATTAATTGGGCAACACTATACACCCCGACCAGTATTAACATATCGAGTCCGGAGGCCTCATTTACCACTGCAATCAATATGGCCGGCACGGCGCCGATGAGGGGTCCGAGGTAGGGGATTAAATTCGTCAATCCACCAAAAGCGCCTAACAGAACCGCATACGGAAAACCGATGATTGTCAATCCCAGCCACACGACGGCGCCGACCAAACCGGCCTCCAGAAGCCTTGCGCGAATGAAATCACCGAGCTGCACATTCATCTGGTGCTGCAGATTTAAAGCGAACTCAAAAAAATTGTTGGGAACCAGTGACATGATCTGTTTGGTAACGGCCTGGCCGTCAAGCAGCATAAAAAAGGCAAAAAATGGAGCGAGGGCAAGAACTGCCATGGAAGATGAAATCAAATCCGGCAGATCTTCAAACACTCGCCTGGAAAATGTCGATAAAGCCGACTCCACACTTTTGCTGGTGTCGATGTGGTACAGATTATAAGAAATGGCATTAAGTTTTTGTTCGGTTACGGATGCCAGGTTGGTGATGCCATCGATAAAAATCGGCAACTCGTCCTTAAAGGCTGAAATCTGGCTGGTAATAGCCGGAAGCAGAATATAAACACCTATCAAAAAAATAAAAACAATGCATAAGAAAAGACCCGTCACACCAAGTTTTCTGGAGATACCGGCTCTTTCTATAGCATTGACTATCGGCGCCATAAGATAATAGGTGACCGAAGCAAAAACAAATGATAACAGGACGTTTTCACTTATCAGAATGATCAGAACACATAACAGTAAAATGCTGATAACAGCAAACAGCTTTATATAACGTTCTCTTTTTAGAATACTGAATGTTTTCAAGATTGACCCTCTGATCGAAACTGTTTGAGCTGGTCTTCCAGCGCGGAAACCCGGTCGTTGGTTTCCCGCAAGCGGCAACCCAGGACTTCTCCCAGGCGAAGTGTAATTTTAACACCGGCATTCGGATTTCTTTCTAAAATTTCAAGCAGGTCTGGTTTAAAAAAACCAATCAAGGCTGTTTCGTTTGTGGCGGTGGCTGTTGCACTGCGCCGGCCGCCCTCCTCCACCAATGAGAGCTCACCAAAAAAGTCACCGGGACCGAGTTCCGTGATCACAATCTCCTGACTGTTTGTTTCCTTCCGGATCCGGTTATCTTCGACCGTAATTTCAACCGTTCCCTTCACGATAATATACATCCCGACGCCAATTTCACCTTGAGTGAATACGGTTTCGTTTGGGCGATACCTTCTCAGGTGAACAATATTGGTCACAAATTTGAGCTGTTTTTTTGTAAGATCCTGAAAGAGAATATTATCTTTTAAAATAGCATTTATCTCTTTTTCTTTTGATGTGTGTTTAAACAAGTTTTCCCATAAATATTTTCCCATTGGTCCAGATCCCATGTGACGGTTAGAGTTACATCAGGGGTCGGGGTGTTTTTTTCACGCCAAGATAATCGCCCCGGTTCTGCTAATGGGCAGAGGGCTATTGCCGCCTAAAATGGCAAAACACGGAGTCGGCACTTGGTCGAGTGATAGTTGTAACCCGCCGATGGTAAATTGTAACGCAGTTGCCGCTGTCAAACTTGGCAGGCAGCAACCCGGCATCTTGTCGTGAAAAAAATACCCCGACCCCTGAGTTATATGAATCCTTTATCAGGCTGCCAGGTTCGTATGCGTATATGTTTTGGAAAGGCATGGGGTTTATATATCGATTTATTTAAAAGCACGCGCAGACATTCCTGAATACCTTCCGACATAGTGGGGTGGGGGTGCTGGGATTTAAGGACATCATTAATGCCTTTTTGCTGATCCATTAACAGCGCAATTGACATTATGGTCGTAGATGCCTGCGGGCCGGCCGCGCGCATACCCAAAATCTTTTGATCCTCATCGTCACTGACAATGATTTTTACGAAACCGTCCACGACGCGCATGGCAATTGCACGGCTTAAAAGTGCGTTGGAATAGTAAGCAACCCGATAGGGTATTTTTTTCTCCTGACACTTTCTCTCATTGTAACCAACGGCAGCCACGGGCGGTTTAAAAAACATCACGGTGGACATATTATGGTAGTTCAGCGGCCATTTGTTGGCGCCGAACATGTGCTTTACGGCGTAGCGGCTTTCAGTTTCGGCGATATTTACCAGAGACGGATGCCGGTTGACATCACCGGCGGCATAAATATTATCTTCCACACGACAATTTTTATCCGCGTTTAAGTAGCCTTCCCGATCCGGCTTTATGCCGACTTTTGTCAGATTAAGACCGGACAAATTTGGTTCCCGTCCAATAGAAATTAGGGCCGCATCAACTTCAACCACTTCGGTATGGCCGTCAGCAAAATCAAGAATTACTTCCAGGCTATTTTTATGCTTTCTGATGGTTCTCAAATTGGCGGAATGGAAAATCTCGACGCCGTTTTTAATCAGGTTCTGGCTGACGAAGTAGCTGACATCTTCATCTTCATAGGGGATCACACGATCCTGGTGATCCAGGAGATAAACTTTGGTCTGGGAAAAATTGGAAAAAATTGTAGCATATTCGCATCCAACGATGCCGGCGCCGATAATCATAAGTCTTCTGGGGAACTGTTTGAGATTTAAAATACCGTCGGAACTTAAAATGCGTTTCTGATCAAATTCAATACCCGGAAAATTTTTTGGTTTTGAGCCCGGGCAGATAAGAAAGTTATCGGCACCGATTTTTTCTTCTCTACCGTCAGGCGCTTTTACGGATATGGTCTTGGCAGATATAAAGGAGCCCCATCCCCTTTTGAGTGTCAGTGATCCCTGGGTTTGGGAAGCCCGGGGCGCATAGGTCTCTATTTGCGAAAGCATCTGGTACTGCTTCTCTTTGACAGCCTGAATGACTGTATCGCGCACGGCCGGGTAGTCTACGATTAAACCCTGGCTGTGGTAACCCCGATTCCTTTTAGCGGCAACGTCATAATCTTTGGCCAATTCCCACATGGTTTTAGAAGCCAGTGCACCCCACATCACACCAGCGCCGCCAATTTCGCCGCCTTCGATGACGCAGACATCCTTTCCGAGGTCATAGGCTCTCATTGCGCCGGCGAAGCCTGCGGGGCCGCATCCCAGGATGCACAGGTTGTATTTTGGCGGAGTATTAACAGCCATTGCCAGTCAAGTCCCTCAAACAAGAATGGTGTTTTAGATCTCGGGGTCTGCTATTATAAGTAAATGGTGGTGGTACGTCAACCGTGCCTAGTGTCGTGTCCCACAAATAAGCAACAAAACTCAGCACAAAGTTTGATCCGCCGCTGTTAGACTATTTGAAGTTCTTCCTGGGACATAACGCTAGTCGGCCCTTATCCCGTGAAAATCAGGATAGAAGGGAATCTCCAGATTGTATATTCCGTTTTCTAATTTAGCCTGCAGCTGCAAACCTGCTTTTTCAAAGACTTTCATCATTCCCTTGTTTGTAGCTAAAACGTCAGCAGTAAACCCTTGTAAACCCTGTTTTTTGGCAAGCCGGATCAGTATTTCATACATATAGGTTGCAATGCCCAATCCCTGAAAAACCTCATCCACAACAAAGGCTACATCGGCATAGGGCCGGCGCAGACTTTTAACAAATCGGGCTTCAGCAAGGATGTGACCCTGGCCCGATTCGCCAATCAACCCGACAATGGACATCGCTTGGCTGAAATCCACATTGACATATTTCTGCATTTTTTCGTGGGGCATGGTTTTGATCGGTGAGAAATATCGGTAATAAACAGCTTCGTCCGAAAACCGATAAAAGAGTCGACGCATTTCTTCTTCATCGGAGGGTTTGATGGCCCGGAAACGTATCTCAGTGTTATTTTTAAAAGTATGTTTTGCTTTAATTTCTGACGGGTATAAACGCGCGGAGTGCTCCAGAAAGATTTGATCCGGATAGAGGATCTTGTCGGCCTTGGCGTGTTCGATGAGCGTTGAGCGATCATCGGGGTGCGCGATCTCGATTAAAGCCTGGGCCCGCTCCCGCACAGAACGGCCGTTCAGGCAGGCCGCGCCGTATTCGGTTACAATCATGTCAACCGATTCTCTGATATTTAGTTGGTTGGGAAACTTGTCGACCGAAATCCGGATATTGGGCTCACCTTTGCGATTTCGGCTGGGCAGGGCAAATATCGAAAAACCGCCGGCTGAAATTTCAGCACCGTGCAGAAGATCCATCACATCCCCCGGCCCCGCGGTGACATTTCCTTTGCCGAAATGCAATACGATACGGCCGGATATATCTACCTTGCGGGCCGGCAGAATCCCAACAAATTGGGGATTGCGTCCGATTTGGGCAGGATCGAACACTTTGTCGAGCCCCTGAAACTCTATCATGGGATTACGGTCGAGCCAGGTCATCAGCTCAGGTGTTCCAAAGGCATAGGATGTCAGGGATTTACCTCTAAATATTTCTTTATTGCGATTGGTTACGGCGCCGCTTTTTACGAGGTCCATTAGGGCATCCGTAAAAAAGGGTGAATGCACGCCTAAATGGCGCTTGTGGACCAGGTGAGGTGTCAGCGCGTCGTAGAGCGGACCAATGGAAAAGGCAATACAGCTTCCGTCTTCAATCACCGAGGCAACGTTGGCTGCCACTTGATCAAAGTTGTCGTCCACCGGCCATCGTGAAAAATATATCGGTTGTTCTTCGGAT
>CAMYNZ010000106.1:10404-12267 GCA_947259865.1 uncultured Desulfobacterales bacterium
CCAGCTTCGTTGGGCGGTGTAATCTGCACGAAAACCGCATCAACCGGAATCTGACCGGAATCGATTAAGCCGGGTATGCTGGAAAACCGGCTGGGGATCAAATCCACCCGACCGGCAGTGATGGCTTCACTGGCAACCCATCCGGAGAAAAACGTTTTGAGGCGATATCGGTTACTGTCCAATGCCTCCAGCGAAATTGCATCGCCGAGACTGACCAACTGGATCAACTCCAAATCTCTTAAATTGTGAGCATCTGAAGTCATCAAGTATTTTACCAGGGTACGGGGCTCACCGACTCCGGTTCTGACAAAGATGCTCATCCCCGGTTCTAATTTCTTCATGACCTGTTCCGGGGAGATGTAACGTTTTTCCGGTGACTTATTTTCTGTATGTCTCATCATGAATCCATTTATAATCATTGTATAAAGATATGCAAAAGAAATAATAAACCATGGTATACTCTTGGGACTTTTGAGACAAGATTTTCGTGCAGCCGTAACAATTTTTTGTTGATTTGAAATCATTTCTTAAATAGTTCAGGAGTCGGGGAGTTTTTCCGGCCAATCTTTCTTACTAGCGGAATGAATTATCAGCAGCGAAATCGTGCGCTGTTTGAATGCATTAGAGAGCATTGCGAAAGAACAGTTTGCAACCCAAATGGTGCTTACGCGCACGGTGCTGATTTTACCCCTAAACTATTGTTTTATACGAAAGTGCTGTTCTTTCGCTAGGCTCCCTTATGCATGAGTTCGCACGATGCAGTCGCTGATGATTTATGCAGCGACCTATCCTAAAAACTATCCAATCCATCAGATATTTTTATGAGCTCTGATTGATTTGGCGATAATAACATTAGGGTCCGGATAATCTATTTCATCTTCAAGGCAAACATGACGACAAAGTATTGGATCGAAAAATTGTTTCATTGGGTTGTGGATCATTGGTTCGCTCACCGGCGCCAACCCATGCCACCCCCGGAACGGCTCAAGAATTGTAAAATCATTTCTCATCGAGGCGAGCATGATAACCGCAACATTTTTGAAAACACACGTCAAGCCTTTGATGTCATAAAAAATAATGGGATTTGGGGCCTGGAATTCGATGTACGCTGGACCAAAGATCTGCAGCCGGTCGTTATTCATGATACAGACACCGGCCGCGTGTTTGGACAAAAGGCTGTGATCTGCCAGTTGACAAGGTCTGAATTAATTGCAGACTTTCCATTGATACCGACTCTCGAAGAGATCATTCAAATCTATGGCAAAAAACTGCACTTGTTGATCGAACTCAAAGCCGAGGTCCATGTCAACCCCGTTCACATGAATCGGGCCTTGGCGGATATATTGGACCCGCTGGAACCGGATAAAGATTTTCATATTATTTCACTGGCCCCCGAGATGCTGGAGTATATCACATGTGTACCGCCGCAAACCCTGCTGCCCGTGGCCAGACTAAATTCGCAGGAGTTAAGTGATTTGGCGATTCAAAAAAACTACGGGGGACTTTTAGCCCACTACTTAATTTTGAATGACGGGCTTTTACACCGTCATCAAGGGCTCGGTCACCACACCGGTACCGGTTATATCGGTTCAAAAAATTGCTTGTTTCGCGAGCTCAACCGCCAGGTAGAATGGCTTTTGTCAAACAACGCCGTCCAAATTCAGTCCATCTGGAAATTGAGCCTAAACTCGTTTTAAGTCCTTTTGCGGCGGTTCACGGGGCTTCTAACTTGCTTGACGTTTTTTTACAATGTGTATAAACTATTGGCTGTGAAATTCATTGGTTATAAGGCAAATGACCTTGAAAGCCCTTTGCAACTGAAACCTGGAGGTGCCATGCGCAAATCCCCACAAATCAAGACAA
>CAMYNZ010000107.1 GCA_947259865.1 uncultured Desulfobacterales bacterium
AAAAATTGTATTGAGATATTTTTACTATTTTGTAACGATTGAATATTGAATATTTAAGGAATTCTTTCCATTTTATAAAGGACGGAGCGAAGTGACATCCACAAATATTCAATCTGCAATCTTCAATTCCGGCTCGTCGGAATTGGGGTTTTGGTATCAGACCCGTCAGCTTGACCACAGGCCAGGATGGCTTACATTCAAGTAAACTATCTAAAACTTAAAAGAAACATTTGACCTCAGGTCTCTTTTCAAGTATATGACCCCCAACTTTAAAACACTCATTTTGAGATTATTAACTATTTTTAGAGCGGTCCTGTCAGGCGGGACCGTTATTAAACTAAATCGAAGGAGGATTTGTCTTGACTAGTATCGCATATGCAATGGGCCAGGGTGGTGCCGGACAGGGAGGCGCCGGAGGATTTTCCGGATTTATCCCGCTGATCCTGATGTTTGTCATTTTTTATTTCTTGTTGATACGGCCCCAACAGAAAAGAACCAAAGAACACCGCCAGATGATTGCCGATCTGAAAAAAGGGGATCGCATTGTTACAAGCGGCGGCATTCACGGCCGCATTACAGGGTTGGATGATCAAATATTGACGGTTGAAATCGCCGATAGGGTACGTGTAAAGGTCGCCCGCAGTAACGTCGGCGGCAAAATATCCACTACGCCGCAGGCTGAGCCTCAGAAAAAATAGCCCGGCTGTCGCAGCTTAGCAATAGTGTTGATACCAAACAGGCCCCATTTTAATTTAGTTAAATTGTTAATCTGTTGAACAGGTGGTGAGATAGATCCGGCTGCCCTTCAATATCTTTTCATTTAACCAAATTTCTGGGGCTTTCCTGTAATGAAAAAAAGCATGGTCATTGTCTCGCAAAACCGTTCAACAATGCGCCGATCGGGTGCATTGCTGAATGTACTAGAGCTGAGAGGAACTTAGCATTGAAAAACGTATCATGGAAAGTCGTAATGGTTATCGCAGTCATAGTCGCTGCGTTTATCTACCTCATTCCTACCCTCGTACCAGAAAGAGTCAAATTATCAGATCAAGCGCTATCTAATTTAACAAATAGCGGCCTTCCGGGTGGTGTTATTACCCAGCTCAGCAGCCTTAAAGAGGTGCAATATTCATCTGCTAAGGAGTTTGAACGAAAATTCAGGTCAGTGCTTCAGGGCGACCAGGCAGATCAATATAAAGCAACCATATTGCAGCATGCTGAAAAACAAACCGTTTGGCCCCACAAGAAAATCAATCTCGGGCTTGATTTGCAAGGCGGCATGCACCTAGTCCTTGAGGTTGAAACCGTCAAAGCGGTGGAAAGCAACATTGAACGTATTGGCCAGGATATGCGCAGCCTGTTAAAGAAAGCGCGTATTCGGCAAATTGGCCTGGACCGAATCGAGGGTACAAAGATTGCCGTAAAAATTCCGGACGAGGCCAACCTCAAAAAATTCGACGATTTCCTGGACAGGGAATTCACAGGGCTGCGCAGACAGGACCGCCCTACCCAGGAGGGCGTGACCACAGTGGTCATGGATCTGCCCGACACCGAGACCGACCAGATCAAGGAATTGGCCACTCGACAGGCACTTGAAACCATTCGAAACCGTATAGACCAATTTGGCGTGGCCGAACCGGACATCCGGCGACAGGGCCAGAATCGGATCCTCATTCAATTGCCGGGAATTCAGGATACACAGCGGGCTAAGGATCTTATCGGTAAAACCGCCCTTTTAGAGTTTAAACTGCTGGATGAAACCCATGATGTCAATGCGGCCTTGGAGGGTTCCCTGCCGCGCGGCAGTGAAATTCTCTACCAGGTAACCGAAGATCGGCAAACAAATCGTACTACCAGAACACCCTTTCTCATAAAAAAACGCACAATGCTTACCGGTGCCCATCTTACAGATGCGAGAGTGCAAATAGATTCAGAATATGGTGACCCATATGTGTCTATCAGTTTTGATGCAAAAGGCGGGCGCATATTTGCAAAAATAACCGGAGATAATGTCAAAAAGCGCCTGGCCATCGTCCTGGATGATCGGGTTTATTCAGCGCCGGTCATCCAGGAAAAGATTACGGGCGGTCAGGCCCGCATAACCGGCAGCTTCACCACCGAAGAGGCAAACGATCTGGCGATTGCCCTGCGAGCCGGCGCCCTACCGGCACCGGTCGTATACCTGGAAGAAAGAACGGTGGGACCTTCCCTGGGGGCCGATTCGATTAGAAAAGGCCTTATCTCCATGATTATCGGCGGCATCCTCGTGGTCCTATTTATGATCGTATACTATAAAGGTGCCGGTATCATCGCCAATACTGCACTTATCCTCAACATCATCCTGATCGCAGCAGGCTTGGCAGGATTTCAGGCCACGCTGACCCTGCCGGGAATCGCAGGTATAATTCTTACTATCGGTATGGCGGTGGACGCCAATGTCCTTATATTCGAGCGTATCCGCGAAGAGATGAACCTGGGTAAAACCCCCCGTGCGGCAGTAGAAGCCGGTTATGACCGAGCGACATTGACCATACTGGATGCCAATGTCACAACCTTGATTGCCGCCCTGGTCCTTTTTCAATTCGGTACAGGACCGGTTAAAGGATTTGCCGTAACGCTCAGCCTGGGCGTTATTGCCAGTCTTTTTACGTCCTTGATTTTGACCCGGCTGGTTTTTAATTACTTTTTAATGAACCGTAAAGTAAAACGCCTGAGCATTTGATATCAAACCAATCCGCAAAGAGGTTGCCCGTATGCAGCTTATAAAACCAGAAATCAACATTGATTTTATCGGAAATCGCAAAATGTTTTTTATAGCATCCCTGGCCATGATTCTGATTACATTATCCTCCCTCATTTTTCATAACGGGCCCAAATTGGGAATCGATTTTAAAGGTGGGTCACTGATACAAATAAAGTTTGCAACTACGGCTCTTATCGAGGATATTAAAACCGGCCTCAGCACAATCGGCCTTGGTAATTCTTCGGTGCAGTCCTTCGGTGATCAGCAGGGATATGAATATCTTATTCGAACCGATGGGACCGTAGCAACCAGCGAAGGATTTTCCCAAAAACTGCAAAACGCTTTAGAATCGGCAACAACCGGCAGTTTAGAAATTCGTCGCGTTGAAATGGTCGGTCCCCAGGTAGGCGAGGATTTGAGAGAAAAAGCCCTGTTTGCTATGTTCTTTGCGCTGCTTTTTATAACAATTTATATCTCCGGCCGATTTGAATTGAAATGGATTTTAAGCGGTGTCGTGGCCGGCGTATTGATGGGGGCCATCTATGTTTTTAGCCTGTTTGATGTCAGTATTCCGTTTCTCATCACTTCCGCCCTGCTTGTCACACTGGTACTCTTCTGGTTTCTCGAACTGAAATACGCCATGGGGGCCATCGTGGCCCTCATGCATGATGTAATCATCACGGTGGGCATTTTCTCAATCCTTAACAAAGAATTTACCCTGCCGATCATTGCGGCGCTTCTCACCATTATCGGATACTCCCTGAATGACACCATTATTGTCTTTGACCGCATCCGCGAAAACATGAGAAAACACCACAAACAACCCCTGGAATTCATTCTTAACCGCAGCGTCAACGAAACCCTCAGTCGAACTATACTCACTTCAGCAACCACTCTGGTCGTGCTGTTTGCGCTATTTGTGTTCGGTGGCGGAATCATCCATGACTTTGCTTTTGCAATGATCATCGGGGTTATCATCGGCACTTACTCCTCAATTTATGTGGCCAGCCCCATACTCCTTGCCTGGCAGATTCGAGGCAAAAAGTAGGACCCATCCAAGTTCCGAAATACAGGAAATAGTAATTAGTACTGTTTATGGAAAAACTTCTGGCATGGTTCACACTTAAAAGCGTACCGGGTATTGGAGATCTTCTTTTTAAACGGCTGCTTGATCACTTCAGATCCCCGGAATCAGTGCTGCAGGCGGCCCATAGGGAGTTATTGGAAGTAATTGGCGTGACCCCGCGACTTGCATCGGCCATAAAGAAGCATAGATTACCGGACCGGGTCAAACGGGATTATGACAGAGTGATGCAAGAGGGGTTTCTAATTGTTACCCTGTCCGATCGGGAGTATCCGCCGCTTTTGCGCCAGATACCGGATCCACCGCCTTATTTATATGTATTTGGGACCTTCGCCAATACCGACCGCAGTATTGCCGTAGTGGGCTCCAGAAATGCAACCCCCTACGGCCGCTCAATAACCAGAAGCTTATGTGGGGATTTGGCCGATGCCGGTTTGACAATTATCAGCGGTATGGCCAGAGGAATAGACACGGCCGCCCATGAAGGTGCCCTTGCAGTTGAGGGCAAAACCATCGCCGTGCTGGGCAGCGGATTAGAAAATATATATCCGGCTGCAAATCTGAAACTATTTCACCGCATCGCCGAAAGCGGGGCCGTGATTTCTGAATTTCCATTAAACACCGAACCGGAGGCCCACAATTTTCCACGGAGAAATAGAATTATCAGTGGTATGGCTCTGGGGACTGTTGTGGTGGAGGCAACTAAAAACAGCGGCTCCCTGATTACCGCCCGTCTGGCGGCCGAACAAAACAGGGAAGTATTCGCCGTTCCCGGCAGTATCGAATCTTTTAAAAGTAAGGGTACCCACGCCCTGATAAAACAAGGGGCCAAGCTTGTTGAACATGTGTCTGATGTTATTGAAGAGATATCCCACATGCTTGTCACTCCTCTTGAGAAAAAGCGAACAGGCCAGCCTGGCAGGGTAAAACCTTTGCCGGCACTTACAGCGGATGAATCCGCCGTATTTGAGTTTTTGGAACCCTATCCAGTGCATATTGACGATATTTCGAGAAAACTCGATCTGGAACCCTCAAAAATCTCGAGCCTGCTGCTGCAGCTTGAACTCAAAGGCATCGTCAGGCAATCGCCGGGAAAATATTTTTCTCTTAATTTTACTTAATTCAAGGGTAGACAGTTTCAAAAATCACAAAAAAGTATTATAATTGCTAACCCATAACCCGCCTGGCCCAAATTTTCCCAAAAACGATTTCACAAGCGGGCAGGAATTATCATAAACAATGGATTTAAGGACAGAAGGGCCTTTGGAAATCTGGAATGATGGAATGCTGGAATATTGGGTTATTAAAAGGATATCATCATTCCAATGTTCCAACATTCCATCATTGCGGCATGTTTGCGGCAAGGTACAAATCTTTCGCCCCTGTCGGCTGGCCATGCCGGAAAAATATTTGACACCTATGATGTAGGACCGGAAAAAATTCGAACGAGGAAATAACGTGGCAAAACCGCTTGTCGTTGTTGAATCACCGACTAAAGTCAGAACATTAAAGAAATACCTCGGCAAAAGCTATAACATTGCGGCAACTGTCGGGCATATAAAAGATCTGCCCCAAAAAGAAATGGGTATAGATGTCGAAGACGGCTTCAAACCCAAATACAAAACCATTCCGGGCAAACAGAAAGTAATAAAGACACTAAGACAGGCAGCCGGTGATGCAACGGTTGTATATCTGGCCCCCGACCCTGACCGAGAGGGTGAAGCCATCGCCTGGCACACGGCTGATGTACTTAAAAAAACCGGAAGAAAATTTCATCGTGTACTGTTCCATGAACTCACCCAAAATGCAATTAAAGAGGCCCTTGCGGCACCCGAATCGTTGAATCGCAGCAAGTATGAGGCCCAACAAGCCCGGCGTATTCTCGATCGACTCGTTGGATACCAGATTTCTCCTTTGTTGTGGCGAAAAGTGAAAGGCGGATTGAGTGCCGGCCGAGTGCAATCTGTCGCTTTACGAATCATATGTGACCGTGACCGTGCCATCCAGGCCTTTGAAACGGAAGAATACTGGTCTATAACTGCCCATCTTGAATCGGATTCACCCCCGCCGTTTTCTGCCAAACTGGTCAAAAAGGAAGATAAAAAAATAAAAATACCAAATGAAGCCAACGCATCCATGATTGTGGCCGAGGTTTCAAAGCACGAATTTAGCGTTGATAAAATTCGGAAGCGAACCATCAAGCGTAACCCCCTGCCCCCTTTTACCACCAGCAAATTACAGCAGGAATCCATCCGAAAATTAAGGTATTCCGCTAAAAAAACCATGGTAGTCGCCCAGCAGCTATACGAAGGTGTTGAACTCGGACCGGGTGAGTCCGTCGGACTCATCACTTACATGCGCACTGACTCAACCCGAATTGCTGAAGAAGCGGCCATCGAAGCTTTGGAATTGATTCGAGACCGCTTTGGTAAAAACTTCGCCGTGGATAAGCCCAGGTTTTTTAAGAATAAAAAAAAGGTCCAGGATGCTCACGAAGCCATTCGGCCGACATCCGTATTTAATACACCCGAAAAGGTGGCCCCTTATCTTTCCAGCGAACAATTGGCCCTGTATCGCATCATCTGGCAGCGGTTTGTGGCTTCTCAAATGCAGCCGGCACTGATAAATAATGTTTCCGTGTCGATAAGGGCCGGATCCTATGTGTTTACAGCCAGCGGCTCTTCCGTTAAATTTGCGGGTTTTATGGCGCTTTACCAGTCAGTAGACGATGAGATCCAAAGTGAAAAAGAAAAGAAAATGGAAAACTTTCCGGCGCTTAAAGAAGGAATGATCTTAAAACTCATCAAATTAGAACCCAAACAGCATTTTACCCAACCGCCGCCAAGGTTTTCTGAAGCATCGCTGGTAAAGGAACTGGAAGAAAACGGCATTGGTCGACCGAGCACCTATGCCACAATTTTATCGACTATTAGAGAAAAAGGATACGTTGAGCTGGCCAAGGGATATTTCAAACCGAACGAGCTCGGTTTTATAGTTAATGATCTTCTGGTTGAAAATTTTCCCGAAATAATGAATGTCGAATTCACCGCTAATATGGAGGATAATCTGGACCGTGTGGAATCGGCTGAAGCTAATTCCCAGGATATTTTGAGCAGTTTTTACGGTCCTTTCAAGGTAAAGCTGGAGGCTGCAACTGATGGAATGCTGAGTGTTAAGGGGGTGGGGATACCAACGGGTCTTTCCTGCCCGGAATGCAAAAAAGAGCTTCATATCAAAGTCGGCAAAAACGGCCATTTCCTGGCCTGCAGCGGATATCCGCAATGCAAATATTCCCGGGATTACACCCGTGATGAGAAAGGCCGCGTTCAGCCCCTGGAACCCGTCACTCCACCTCCGATCGATGCGGTTTGTGATAAATGCGGCAAACCGATGGTTACAAAGCGGGGGAAATTTGGTGAGTTTCTGGCTTGCAGCGGATATCCGGACTGTAAAAACACCCGTTCGTTAAACGCTAAGGGATCCGGAAAATCAACCGGCGTCAGCTGCCACGCCAATGGCTGCGACGGTGAAATCGTAGAGAGAAAATCCAAACGCGGTAAAATTTTTTACGGCTGCAGCCGGTTTCCTGATTGTAAAAATGCCATGTGGGACAAACCGGTAAACAGGCAGTGTCCCGTGTGCGACGCCAAATTCTTGGTGGAAAAAACATCCAAAAAGGAAGGTACTTTTTTTGCCTGTCTCACCGAAGGCTGCGACTTCAAAACCTCAGATCACAAAAAAGCTTGACAAGGTATTTAACGGTTGATACTTAGATCATAATTAAATCGAGCGCATAATTTATCATGAAAAACTTAATTGCCATTGACAACCTTGTGAGCATCATTATTCTCCTCGTAGCTGATATACTTATTAGTTGCGAGACAAAGGGTTGATAATGGCATAGCAACAGCAAACACAAAAAAACAAAATCCGTTATCAGCCCAAAGCTGGTAACGGATTTTTTTTTGTAAACCTGGTCATTAAATAAAAATAAAAAAGGAATTGTTATGAAATTAACCGGCGCACAAATTCTTATGGAAATACTGAAAACGGAAAAGGTGGATACCATCTTTGGTTTCCCTGGAGGAGCAGTTATTGACATTTATGATGAACTGGCCAAATCTGATATACAGCACGTTTTGGTCCGTCACGAGCAAGGAGCGGTGCATGCTGCAGATGGCTACGCCAGAGCCAGCGGCAGTACAGGTGTTTGCCTGGTAACCTCCGGTCCCGGTGCCACAAATACTGTTACCGGCATTGCCTCGGCTTTTATGGATTCAATCCCTTTGGTCATCATATGCGGCCAGGTTCCCACGAGTCTTATCGGCAATGACGCCTTCCAGGAAGTTGATATCGTGGGCATTACCCGCCCCTGTACAAAGCATAATTATCTTGTCCAACATATTAACGATCTTCCAAAGGTTCTTAAGGAAGCCTTTTACCTGGCCCGATCCGGCCGCCCGGGCCCCGTGCTGGTAGATATTCCTAAAGATGTGGCCAAGGCCGAGCTCGAGTATTCAGCTCCGGATGATATCACGCTTAAATCGTATAACCCGACGTATCAACCCAATATGTGGCAGTTACAAAAAGTTATTGCCCTCATCGAGCAGGCTGAGCGGCCTATTATTTTCGCCGGCGGTGGGGTCATACTTTCAAAGGCCGCTGAAGAACTAACCGAATTTGCCCGTAGATGCCAAATTCCGGTGACAACATCGCTCATGGGACTGGGTGCATTCCCGGGTACAGACCCGTTGTGGCTCGGTATGCTCGGTATGCATGGCACCTACCGGGCCAACATGTGCACCGGGCAATGCGATTTGATGATTTCCATCGGTGTGCGTTTCGACGATCGCGTAACCGGCAAGACCGACGCTTTTGCAGCCCAGGCAAAAATCGTGCACATCGATATCGACCCAACATCTATTCGTAAAAATATCCCTGTCACCATACCGATTGTCGGCGATTGCAAAATCAGTCTGGGACATCTCAACGATCTCACAAAAGATTTTGATCCGGGCAATATCAAACCCAGGCGACAAAAATGGCTGGACCAAATCCAAGAATGGAAAAACACCAATCCGCTTGCGTATAATCAGGAAGGTATTATCAAGCCGCAATACGTTGTTGACAAACTATTCCAGCTGACAAATGGGCAAGCGATCATCACGACCGAGGTCGGGCAAAACCAGATGTGGGCTGCCCAATATTATCATTTTGATCAACCCGGCCATTTTATTACGTCCGGTGGGCTGGGGTGCATGGGTTTTGGTCTTCCGGCTGCGATCGGCGCCCAGGTCGCCTGCCCTGATAAACTGGTAGTGGATGTTGCCGGAGACGGAAGTATTCAAATGAACATTCAAGAAATGGCAACTGCCGTTCAGTACTGCTTGCCGGTTAAGGTTGTCATTTTGAACAATGGTTATCTGGGGATGGTAAGACAGTGGCAGGAATTATTCTATGACAAACGCTACGCTTGCACCGGCATGGATTATGCCCCCGACTTTGTAAAACTGGCTGAGGCTTACGGCGCCATCGGTCTAAGGGCAGCCAAGCCGGAGGAAGTGGAGCCGGTGCTCTCGGAAGGGCTCGCGGCTAAAAAACCTGTCATTATGGATTTTGTGGTCGAACAGGAAGAAAATGTCTATCCCATGGTACCGGCAGGAGCACCAATTACGGAAATGCTGCTGGTTTAGAACGGCTTAGAAAGGATTTAACAATGCTGGACGAAAAGCATATCTTCTCCATGCTGGTGGACAATAAACCCGGTGTTCTCTCCCGGGTATCGGGATTATTCAGCGGCAGAGGTTTCAATATTGAAAGTCTGGTGGTCGCTGAAACGGTTGATCCCCAGGTGTCGAGGATCACCATCTCTACTAAAGCTGATAAACCGATTACTGAGCAAATCGAAAAACAGCTCAATAAGCTGGTAAATGTCATAAAAATTCGGGATCTCACCGGCCCGGATTCTGTAAAACGCGAAATGGCGCTTATTTGTGTCAGCGCAAAACCGGAACACCGCGCTGAAATTCTCAGGATAGTTGATATTTTCAGGTGCAAAGTAATTGACGTTGGAAAGCATCACTACATTATCGAAGTCACCGGCGACGAGGGCAAAATAACGGCATTGCTAAAACTCTTGAAGCCTATGGGGATCAAAAAGCTTGCCAGAACAGGACCATTGGCATTGCTCAGAGAGCCTAACTAATTCAGGGGTCGGGGGAGTTTTTTGACGAGGTCGCTACATAAATCATCAGCGACTGCATCGTGCAAACTCATACATAAGGGGTCGTAGCCAAAGAACAGCGATCAGGCATTATAACAACAGGTTAGGAGTAAAATCAACATCGTGCTCCCAAGACACCTTTGGGTTACCGCCTGTTCTTTGGCAACGCTCCCTAATGCCTTCAGGCAGTGCACGATTTCGCTGCTGATAATTCATTGCGCTAGTATCAAAGGTTGGCAGGAAAAACTTTCCGACCCCTAAACTAA
>CAMYNZ010000108.1 GCA_947259865.1 uncultured Desulfobacterales bacterium
TATAAGGATTAAAAAAATTGCAATTAGAAGTGCTGTTAGGATCGTTAAGTTTCTTTTCTTCATCTCTAACCCTCCTTTATCTGGATGCAATGGGTTACACGTTTTAATGATTGCGCCAATTTTGGGTTGTTTCAGCGGCAATCGCTATTTTTGATATTACTTGGGGGGATTTGTATTCGAGTCTGACAAGCCTATCTTCACAGTTTTCAGTACCCTGGTCGATTAATCTAGGCTTAAATTGAGTTTTGAAGATAAACTCCTATTAATCCGGTATGATTACTAAAAATCTGCTGGCTTTGTCAATACCACCCAATCGTTAATCGATTGTTGATTGTTTGTCAAATTTAAATGGGATTTAATCTAAAATGATGTTTGCAGGAATTTAAGGTATGGGTGTGTAGTTTTTTACTAAGGCTACTTTTTGATGCGATATTTTTGTGCCTGGTTTTTCTGCTTATGATAGTTTATGATAAAACTCTTGACGACCTGGATAACTTTCTCCCGGTCTCCCTGAAATCGAATGCCGGTATAATATTTGCCGGAATCAACCGATCGCGTATGGACAACTTCCCCCTTGGTTTGAGCAACTTTATTATTGAGGTCAATTGTCATTAAAAGTATATAATCAGATTCAATCGGGCGGGTTGTTTCCAGGAGTGTTCCGCCCTGACTGATATTAACCGTTTTGCCCATCCCCTGATCCAATTCGTTGCCGTCTTTATCGATACAGACATAAGAGACGATGTTACTGGTGGGGACTCTGGGGTATTTCCTCTTTTCTTCTTCTGACATATTTATTGTTTCGGCTGATATCCGTGTAAACTTTATCAGTTTATGTTTTTGAATGAAACAATACATATAATATTTCCAGAACATTCCGTCAACTCAAGACAGTTTTTTATCATGCGAAAATATCGATCTGATCCCCGCTTCAGGTCCCTGCTGCACAAAGCTGTGCGGCGCGGCAGCATCGATCTGGTTTTTACAGCATGCGCGCTGCTGGAAGATTTTGGCCCCAAAGAGAAGGCCTGGCTCACAAAGCAGGCGGCAATCATTACTTTTGAAGAATGCTGGCCGCTTGGCACCCAGCTCGTTTTCAACCGGCGATTTCACAGCAAAGTAGCCGCTCTGGTCAAGGTGACGCAATCAGCCAAGGCTAAAGACGCGGCAGGTCTCGGCTGGCTGGGATACGCTTTATCAAGGGGTGATCAGACCGTTGTAACCGGTGGCCCGGAAGACAAGCACATTAGGATTGTTGCCCGGGCCATCGAGCGACCGAAAGATTTCTGGGCCTGGATCGACGCCCGGGCAGAACAAGATGTTCATAAAGCAATCATCGAAAATGCAAGCCGTTTCAAAAATGCCGGTTTTCCATGGCAAAGAGCCTTTATTGTGGCCGGAGCCTATCTCGGCGTTTCGGAAGGTTTACCGGATTTAAAACAGCCCACTGCAAGTGACACCCCATTTCCGTATTGGATTGCACTGGATCAACAGACCCCGCAGGGCAGGCGGGTGCTGCGGGACATAGCCAGAGATCTGCATATTCAAATGCCCCAATTGATATGGGCAAGCTTTTATTTTGAAGGCAGTCGTACCAACCGAACGTTGCCTTCAAAATGGTGGCAGCGGGCCTGTGACTGGCGTTTTCGAAAAGTCGGAATTCTGGCTGAGGAGGCGCATTTGCTCTGGGAGCCGGCAAAAATTCAGGTGATGGAGGCATTGGCCGAGGACAGCCGCCAATTGCACAGTGATTTGTATACCTGGAAGTTAGCCCATCGCGAGCAAGTTGAATTGCTAAAGAAGCAAGTTGCGCTTTTTATTGATCGTTTTGACGGCAAGAGGGATGGCCAGCTCGATCTATTTTGAGATAGCTTCTAGTATATCTGAATCCTTTTGTATATGGAATGGTCATTGACGTGCACCCGGTTTGTATGGCAAGAAAAAAATATCCCGATACTGACGTAGATACGAAACTCAATAAGGAGAAACCCAATGACAGACAAAACAGCTGACCTGGCGGGCCCTGGAATCGGCAACTATGACGACTTGGAAAAAGATCTTCCCAAAGACTACCAACCACTGATCCCCCCGATGGAGAGAATGAAGGCCGTGTTTGCAATCAAGAATTACATCGAGGAGAATCTGTGTAGGGAACTCAATCTGCAAATGGTTCAGGTTCCCCTGATCGTCGATAAAGACAGTGGCGTGAATGATTACCTGGATCGTGATGGTTCGCGGACACCGGTGGAATTTCCATGTGGATTGGGACTCGATAAGCCCATACAAGCCCAGGTTGTCCAGGCTGCCACAAAGTGGAAACGTATGGCGCTCAAACAGTTTGGCTGCAGTGTCGGTGAGGGCCTTTGTACCGACATGAAGGCCGTGCGCAAGGACTACTTCCTGGACCATGATCACAGCGTGTATGTAGATCAGTGGGACTGGGAGCGGGTAATCACCGCCAAGGACCGCAACCTTGAATTCCTCAAAGACATCGTTGATAGGATCTGGGGGGTCATTCGGGGAGCGGGCATCATGGCCCAGGAGATGTTCCCCCAGCTCAAGACTTCCAAATACCCCGATTTCCCCGAAAAACTCACATTCCTCCACGCCGAAGAAATTCTGGATTTATACCCGGATTTACCCCGCAAGCAACGGGAGATACGGATCCTCATTGAAAAAGCCCCGGCGGTATTCATCATCGGGATTGGCTGGCCTCTAAAGGACGGATACCCCCACGAGATGCGCGCAGCGGATTATGACGATTGGGCTGTCGAGACTATCGTCAAGAACAACGAGCAGTATCATGGGTTAAACGGAGATATTTTGGTGTGGAACCCGGTGACCAAACGACGCCACGAGCTGACTTCGATGGGTATACGCGTCACCAAGGAGACACTAAAGATCCAGCTAAAGATGTCCGGTCAGGAAGACTTTTTGAATCTGCCCTACCACCAGGCTCTTCTCAAGGATGAGATTCCGCTGAGCGTCGGGGGCGGCATCGGACAGAGCAGGACCTACATGTACCTGCTGCGGACGGCTCATCTTGGTGAGGTCAGTGTTACGGTGTGGCCCAAGATCCTCAAAGACATATGCGCGAAGAAGAATATCCATGTACTTGAATAGGCAACGGCCACCTTTGAGGTGGTTTCAAACCCCCATTTTATCCGCCTCAGGAGGGCTAAGGCCCAATACGTTGCAGATTTCTTCAAAATGCTCACCGAAGAAAGTGAGCTAAAGTTAAAAGTGAACTAAAGTGACTAAAGCCCGCCCTGGTGCGACTTGTTCATATATAGATTTGGGCTACGTACGATTAAAAACCTGACATTTTGAGTATAATGTATTGGTGATCGGTCTGGGCCAGGGTTGAGGAATTTTGTCTTTTTTATAAAAGATGGAGCAGAGCGACACCTAAACTTTAGACACTTCGCACTTTAGTTCATTTTAGGCACTTGACTAAATGCTCGGCGAAAATCGTTGTTGAGAAAAAGACCGTATCGGAACGAGGTTAAGATATGACAAATGGAAATCTCCATCAAAAGATCCGCTATCAGATTTGCGGCTGGGCGCTCTTTGTTCTGTGTGCTGTGTTCTTTATTGCTTCCAGCCTACAAAACGGGGATATATTGGGCCTGGTTGCCAGTATTATTTTTCTGATAGCCTGTTTTGTTTTCATTATTCCGTTGGTGATGCACCCCAGGAAGCCCAATGGAGATCCACGGACCGAATAGAGAAATTATGTTAAAGGTCGATCCGCATCCAGATTACCCCCCGGAGGAGGGAAGGTATGTAAGGGGAAATGATTTCTCCCCTGTGGCCGTGGCGATCATTTTAAGTTGTGATGCTGATAAAATACCGCTCGAAATTGAAGCTCTCGTGCGTGCCGGCGTCGAAAGCGGCGCTGCACTCTCCGGAACCGTACAGACTGAAAATATCGGGTTTGAGAAAATAGTATGTAATATTGTGTCCAATCCAAATATTCGGCACCTGATCCTGGGTGGTCCGGAATCAGAAGGACATTTAACCGGCGAAGCCATGAAAGCTTTATTGGCCAATGGTGTGGATGAGAAAATGCGAATTAACGGCACCTCGGCCCCCCACCCATTTTTATATAATTTGCCGATGGCCTTAATTGAGCGGTTTCGAGCCCAGCTGTCTCTGGTTGATATTCAGTTTGAAGGAGATCCGGATGTAATTAGAAATGCGGTTTGGTCATGTTATCAGGAAAAACCGGTGGATTTTCGGGGCTGCTCCTTATTTGATCCAGGTGCCTATCCAAAACCGCCTTTGAGCGGAGCAATAACGATGCGGGTCACACAGCCCTGGATAGATCCCCCCGATGAGAGTGAGCAGGCGGCTGTCGAAAAAGCCAAAGCGTTAATAGAGAGGCTTAAGAGCAAATCCAGGGAAAAACGTTAGAAGTGGTTTCAAACCCCCATTTTATCCGCCTCAGGAGGGCTAAGGCCCAATAGTCCGACAGAGTATTTTGGCGGACTGCAAACCTCTTCAAAATGCTCGCATTATGTAAGGTTTAGCCCGTTGATCCGTCAGTCGGTTAAAAATCAGATTGACTCCTTTTTATTACGGGCTCAATCCCGCTATAAGCGGGACAAACCGGCTAAACGAGTATTGCATTTTCCTCTTGGACCGAACCTGAGGCTTGCCCGCCTTAGCCGTGGTTTTAAAACCACTTCCTCGTTTTAAGACCTAAAAAGTGCCTTTACGTCTTCCTTCAAAATTTTTCCCATTGTATTTTTGGGCAACGCATCCACAAAAACAAACGCTTTGGGACATTTCCAGCCGTGAAGGTGTTGTTTGCAATAATTTTGGATATCCGCACCTTTAACCGTGGCGTCGGTTTTAGGGACCACGGCCGCAACAACTTTTTCGCCCCATTTATCATCGGCAATTCCCACCACTGAAGATTCAAGCACTTGATCCAGCTGATTGATGACCGCCTCAATTTCTTTGGGGGAGACATTTTCGCCGCCCGAGATGATAATATGCTTGATACGATCGGTCAGGTAATAGTATCCGTCGTCATCAATTTTTCCCAGATCACCGGTTCTAAACCAACCCGCTTCAAATGCCGTTTGCGTTTCTGCCGGTTTACGCCAGTAACCGGGAGTAACGGCAGGCCCTTTGAGCCAAATTTCACCCTCCTGACCCGGTTTGACATCTTTAAAGGTGTCGAGATCGACAATCCTGACCTCAAGATCGGGCAAGGGTATTCCGATGGATCCCGGTTTTCTGACTCCTTTTATCGGATTCGAAAAGTTCATGCCGGTCTCCGTCATTCCCTCACGCTCAACGGGTTCCTTGCCGAATATTATTTTTATGCGGTCAAAGTCTTTGCTCAGCAGCGGTGCCGAACCCGAGGTAAACAAGCGGATGTGGTCAAAGTTCATCTCTTTTTCGGCTAAGTAGTCCATCAGTTTATTATACATAGCCGGAACCGCCATAAACACGGTGCAGGGGTTTTTTGTTTTATTGGCCAGTGTCTCGACGACTCTTTGCGGTGAGAACTCATCCAGCATTACCACCTGCGATCCGGCCAGCAAGGATGTGTGCAGCGCAAAGCACAGACCATGTACGTGAAACAGCGGCAGGGCATGGCAGAGCACATCCGTGTCGCCTATTTCCCAGATTTTGATAACATTTCCGGCATCATGCACTAGATTCTTGTGGGTTAAGATGGCCCCCTTGGGTTTACCGGTTGTACCCGAGGTGTAAACGATAAGTCCGGGATCCGCTGGGTTTATGCTTATCTTAGGGACTTCATCCGAGGCGGACCGGAAAAAATCCAGTGCCTGATACGGTGTTTCACTCTTTATGACAATTGTTTTCAGGCGGGGATCGATTTGGGTCACGGTTGAATTCTGTGATGAACCGGCAATAACAAGTTTTGTATCAGCATCCCCGAGCAGGTAGGCCATCTCTGATGCCTTGAATCCGGGATTCAACGGGACTGCCATGGCTCCAATTTTTTGAAGTGCCAGATGGGCCACCACAAAAAATACAGATTTCGGTAGATACAGGACGACACGGTCTTCTTTTTCAACCCCCTGATCGATAAAAAAATTTGCCAATCGATTTGAATCCTGATTGAGCTCAAGATATGAAATTTCTGTCTCTATACCACCGTGTCTGAGAAAACGAATTGCAATTTTGTTACCTTTATCCAGAGCGATTTTTGTAAAGCAGTCTTTTAAAGTTTGACCTTCCATACCTTTTCCATCGCAGTGGTTAAGCGGGCGGTTATCACCACAGCCGGGTTCTCCGGGCGGAATTTTTCTCATCCGCCGATCATCCGATTCGGAAGCCATAAGGCCAGTTGCGGCCAGATACATACACTTGCAATGACGATGCTTTCAATGATAACGAACGGGACCACCCCCAGCAGAACGTGTGACATCGGTATATCCGGAGCAATATTTTTTACAATATAAAGATTGAGCCCCACCGGCGGGGTCACCAAACCGATTTCGAGGTTAACCGTCATGATGACGGCAAACCACACGGGATCAAACCCCAGTCCCTGAACAATGGGCAGCAACAGCGGGGCCACCATCAAGATAACAGCCGCCGGCGGGATAAAGCACCCCAGAATTAAAAGCAGGATGTTAATTAAGATAATGACGCCCCATTTTCCGATGGGAAGCTTTAGAATCAGTTCACCCAGGGTTTGGGTGGCATACAGATCCGAGGACACAAAAGCGAACAGCAGGGCGGCGGCCATGATCATCAATATCATGCTGCTTTCATTCAAGGCTTTGGTGAAGATTTTCCAGAGCTGCCGGGGCCGATACACTTTGTAGATGGTCATCACGAAAAATAGGGAAAGCACAGCCCCCAATCCCGCGGCTTCGCTGGGGGTGGCCCAACCGCCGTAAAGGGAAGCCATAATGCCGAAGATGATGAGGACAAAAGGCAGCACCTTGATAAGAGAAGCGAATCTTTCCGTCCAGGAATACGTTTCCACCATCCCCCGGTCTTCAATGTAATACATGGCTCCTTTTTGAGCGGGTCTAAATTTGCGGAAGTAAAAAATTCCACCGACCCAAAGACAGCTCAAGGCTATTTCGAGGATCCCGGGGATGATACCGGCAATAAAGCATTTACCGATAGAAGTTTCGGTGGCAACACCGTACAGGATCATGGTGATGCTGGGCGGAATCAGGATCCCGAAAGTTCCGGCATGGGCAATCAATCCGGTGGCCAGGGCAGGTGCGTAACCCCGTTTTCTCATCTCCGGGATGCCGATACTTCCGATCGCCGCGGCCGTGGCCGGGCTGGAGCCGCATAAAGCCGCAAAGATACCGCAGCCTATCATGTTGGCAATGCCGAGTCCCCCGGGGATTTTGTAAAGCCACTTGTGCAGGGTCTCATATAGATCTCTGCTGGCATTTGTTTCGGCAATGGGTGCACTCAGCAGAATAAACAGGGGAATGGCCAACAGGGCAAAACTGTCCATGCTGCCGTAAAGCACGAATGGAACCGTGGTTAACAATTGGGGAGAAAAAATGAGTATGAATACGATCGAGATGCCGGCCAATCCTGCCCAAATGGGAATGCCTGAGACCAGTAAAATTAATCCGCTACCGAACAGAAGAATAGCAATCAGATATTCGCTCATGGCCGGGAATCCTCCCTAGAAGCCATCTCAAAAATAGGATTTTGGTTCAAGGTTCCGTCTTCGCTTAATGGCTGCGCCGGGACAAGCGCGGCGGGGACGATTTTCAAACCGCAGGCATACTTGAGTATTTCGAGGATTTGAAACGAGGCACCAACAAAGACACTTGTCCGCCTCTGGAGGATTGGCCAAAAGACATTTTTGAGATAGCTTCTAAAATTTTTGGTTGCCTGGCGCATCCGGTTTAGCCTCTTTTATTTCTATTTCCTTTAATTCAAACCGTTTTACGGCCTCGTCAATCCTACCCTGTCTCAAAATCGTTATTTTTTGAATGATGTGGATAGTATATTGAAGGAAAAGCAGGGATAAGCCAAACGGAAGGAAGAAGTAGGGTATCCACAACGGAGGCCCCCACAAAGACTCGGAGTGAGAATTTTCAACAATGGATTCCCACCACATGGGCCAGGCATACCAGGCCAGCAGTGCTGAAAGGAGGCAGCTAATGATGGAGACGACAATCAGCGTTATTTCCCTGGTCCTGGGGGAAAGATGAATGAGGACTAAATCGACGTTGAGATGGTGTTCGTGTTTCTGTACAAAAGGTGCGCCTGCAAAAACCGCAAAAATAAGCAGAAATACAGATGCTTCAATCTGCCAAATCGTAGACACCCCTAAAATTTTACGGACCAGGACACCTTCCGTCACGATCAGGGCAGCGGCCACAATGCATAAAGCAGCTATAGCACCCGTAATCTGGCTCAAACCATTGATAAGCCGGGTCAATAGATTCTCAGATTTTTTCATAAACAGCACCTCACCCGGTCAAAGAATTAATTTCTCTTCTAGACCCCGTTTTGCTGCAGCAAAGCTGCGGGAAGCCGAATATGGATTGCTTACATACTAAATCGACACTGATGTGTGGAGTAAGGGGGTGATGGGGTGATGCAATGCCATCACGCCCGTACTCCGGTGAAACAGCCCCAGCAATCACTCATAAGCAGCTTTGAGTGTTGTTGAATCAATTCGATTATTTGGGGCGCGGTTCTCTTATTTCATGGCTTCCAAAGCCAGATCCAGCAATTCCTGACCACCTTCGACGTCATTGGCGAAGTTCTTCCAGGCTGTTTTCTGGGCAAACTGCAGCCACTGGTTGAATTCTTCCTGGCTCATATAATGGATATCGACACCGGCCTTGGTATACTCATCAATAAACTTGTCCACCAGGGATTTCAGATTTTGTTCGACCCAGTTTTCGTGCATCCAATCAGCCGTTTGCTGAAAAATTCGTTTCTGTGTCGGGGTGAGCCGATCCCAGGTTTGCTTTGAAATAACCAGATTTTCAGCCATGTACCAAATTGAATAGTCCTTCGGTATGTTAATATGTTTCAATACTTCGTAAAGTTTGTAGGAAACAAACGACGCAGATGAGGTCAGCATTGTATCGATAACACCGGTCGACAGCGCGTGATAGGCCTCCGAGGACGGCATGCTGGTAATGGATGCCCCGGACTCTTTCATCATAAATTCAAATTTTTTGCCGGCAGCCCTCAGCTTGGTTCCGCCAACATCCGCCGGCACCTTGATTTGTTTCTCTTTGCTGCCGATGCCGCCGTCAAACCAGGCCCACACGAGATTTTTAACACCATTTTGGTCCATCAGATCTTCAACTTTTTTGCCGATGGGTTTGTTGCGCCAACTCTGGGCTTGTTTAATACTGGTTACGGAACACGGCATCAAGGTGATGGAAAGCTGCGGTACCTTTCCGGAGGCATAATCCAAAGGGAATACCGACATGTCCAAAGCGCCCTTGCGCATAGCATCCCACTGTTCTTTGGGCTTATACAGTGATTTGGCCGGGTAATGGCGGAATTTAATTTGACCGTTTGTTTTTTGGGTAACCATCTCGCCAAAAACCCTGGCCAACTTGTCTCTGACATCACCGGCCGCGAATTGATGCGAAACTTTTAAAGTCATCGATTTGGCATGCGCCATATCCGTATTTATGATTATCAATGAAATTGCCGCCGCAAAAATTACCAATATCGAAAATAATTTTTTTGATTTCATTTTTATCCCCCCTTTTTTTGATTGGGTTTACAAAATTTCCGGGTATAGGCTACCCGAGTCATCTTCTTCTCAGTTACTATGCACAGGTGTTGGATCTGGTGCAACCTTGCCCTGACGGCAAGGGTGATGAATATACCAGCGGATCGAAATTTCCTACTTTGCAAGCTCCTCCAGGGCTTTGCACTGCATTTTTAAATGAAATCGCATCAGGTCTTCGGCTTTTTCCGGATCCCGTTTACCAAAAGCCCCCAGCAGGTCGCGATGTTCCTGTATGGATTGCTCAAAACGCTCGGGCAAATTCAGTGACTGGAAACGATAGAGCAGAATTTTTTGTCTGAGGCCGTTTATGATTTGATTCAGGGTACGGTTTCCGGCCAATTCCTGTAGGAAGGAATGGTAAGAATTGTTGTGGCGAATATATTCTTTTTGATTCCGCTGCTGGAAGCTATCTTCCAGTTTGTCATGAAGTTTGTTTAAGGATATAAAGTCTCCGGCGGTCATTCTTTGCGCCGACGCCCGGGCACACTCTCCTTCCAGAACACTCATAACATCAAACATTTCCTTGATTTCTTCAAACGGGGCCGTTATCGCGTAGAC
>CAMYNZ010000109.1:0-12448 GCA_947259865.1 uncultured Desulfobacterales bacterium
TTCGTTGAGCATCAGCCTGCCGTGGTCTGGATTGGCCCAGGCCTTATCTAAAATCCCCGTATTGTATTCTCTTGACGTCAAAAGCCATGGCACAAACCAATCTTTTAAGTCCTTCATTTTTATCTCCTTTCATTACATTAGAAATTATCACTCGCTTCTCTCTTATCCAATATCAACAAATCATTTTCATTTATTTGATAACGTCCCAGTTCGACTTCAAATATGTATTTATCCCCGCGATAATAGGAATACAGCAATTCAATGGGAATATTATTGTCCGTATAGGTTATGCTTTCCATATACAGACCCGCCGAATTATTGGGAAGCTTGAAATGGCCTGCAATTTTACCGTTCAAATTCACCGCTCTGATGCTTTGCTCGGAGCGGGTAAGAACGGTGTTAAACCGCTCTGAAATAATTTTGTACATGGAACCGGTTAAATCCATATCCAAAATCGATTTAAAGATTTCACCGGGAAGGTAACTTTCTTCATAAACTAAAGGAATACCGTTGCCTGCCCGCAGTCGTTTTACCACTACGACCTTAGTGTTTGGCCCCAGAATCAGGCTTTTGGCCACCGATTCCGGCGCTACCGTCATCCCCTTTTGCAAAATCTTTGTCTTTTCTCTGATCCCGATTTCAACCAGATCGTCTCTGAAGCTGGAGATTCGCTTGAGCTTATGGGTGAATGCAGCAGGTCGGTTGGCGGTTACATATGTGCCCAATCCCTTTTCTTTTCTCAGCAGCCCTTTGGACGTTAATTCGGATATGGCCTGTCTTAATGTGTTTCGGTTGACGTCACACATTTTTGAGAGTTGAATTTCAGATGGAAGTTTTTCACCTTTTTTATACCTTCCCGTCTGAATCAGCTCATGGAGCCAGGCACTTATTTGAAGATATTTGGGAATTGGATTTGAGGGATCAACAATTTTCAATCAAAATCACCGCTTGGTTATGATATATGATATAGATGTCTATACAACAGTAATTTGCAGTGAAATGTCAACAAAAAAGTTAAAAAAATGCGGTTGATCGATTTTCAGAAAAAATAAACCCTTGACAATATAGCAAATCCCATTAAAGTGACGTAAATCCGCTGCACGGAAAAAAATAAGGAGATGGCAGATGCAGTTCACCGAATTATTGAATCCGCAAGAAGTGGAGCGTATTCACCAGGCCTCGGAAGAGATACTTGAAAATATCGGCATTCTGGTACGCAACCAACACGCCCGGGAAATTTACACCGGCCGGGGCTGTCAGCTGGATTCTAAAACGGGAATTGTGAAGATCCCCCGTACGGTGGTCAATGAGTATCGCCAGATGTTCGTTTCGACGTTTACCTTTAGGGGTCGCGATCCTGTATATGATAAGACGCTGCCCGACGACAGTCCCATAATGGTCACCGGAAGCACTGCCCCCAATATTATTGACCCCAAAACAGGCGAGGAGCGACGGGCGAATTCTTCCGACATAGCCAATATTGCCTTTCTGATAAACGAACTGCCGGGCTATGATGTGTTTTCGATTTCAACCACCGCAGATGACGCCCCCGAAGATCAATTCAGTCTTTCACGATTTTATCCGGCGTTAAAAAATTGTCTGAAACCGGTTCGCGGTAACACGCCGGACATGAAAGACCTGCTCCAGGTACTTGATCTGGGCGCCATCATCACCGGCAGCCAGGAGGCTTATATGGAGCGACCCCTGATTACCCATCACTGCTGCCCCGTGGTCTCTCCTTTGACATTGGATGTCAATTCAACTGAAATCCTCATCCATCTGGTCGAAAAAGGATTACCGGTGTACGGCACGGTGGCGCCTAATGCCGGATTGACGGCGCCCATGTCGTTGCTGGGAACCCTGACCATCGGTAACGCCGAATTCCTGGCCACAAGTGTGCTCATGCAAATGATACGGCCCCAAACCCCTTTAATTTATGCCGTTTTATCAACTGTGGCCGATATGCGCTCCGGGGGTTACGCGCCGGGAGCGATTGAAACCGGTATTTTACAAATGGCCCACAGTCAAATGGCACGCTTTTATGGGGTTCCCTCCGGCGGCTACATCGGCCTGACAAATGCTCACGAAAACGACGCCCAATCAGGTTTTGAGACCGGTATAAACACCACTGCGGCTTGCCTGGCAGGCACGGACATGTTAAACGGGGGGGGGCTGCTGAGCAGCCTTTTAACCTTTGATTTTGGCAAGGCCGTGATCGATAGTGAGATTGCCTTGATGTTCAAAAAAATCAAGCAGGGTATAAGATTTAACCAAAAGGACCTTGACCTTGATCTGATCGCAGAAATCGGTCCCGGAGGCAACTACATGGAGTGCGACCATACCCTGGAGCATATGCGCTCCACGGCCCTGTTTCCCAGGGTTGCAACACGGGAGGTGCGCTCCCGCTGGCAGGATGCCGGGCGGCCCGATTCCCACCACCACGCGATGAACGAAGCGGAGAAGATTCTTAAAAAGGAAAACCCGGCAGTTTTTTCAAGCCAGGTCGATTCCAGGATACGAGAAAATTTCAAAAACCTGGTGGCCGGCGATGCCGGCTGGCAACGCTGAAAACAGAACCGGTCAACAATTCTAGAGTGATGGATTCTGAAGTTCACAGCGGGTTGACACGCCGCATGGAATTATTTATACTCTATATATAATTCTCTGAAAAATATAGAAATATTTACCATTCGGGGTCGAAAGCTCTTTGGCGCTGTTCCTCAATCTGAAATCTGTATTGTTTCCGGACCTGATTCTCAGTGTGAATTGATACAGATTAATAGCTCAGAATCCTGTATCCCATGATCGGTATGATCCGCGTCCCCTCATTGGCAGAACGACCCAATTGTCGTTCCGGAACCAAACAACTTTTCGAGTAAAAACATGAAACTTTGCCCGAACTGCGATCAACCGGTAGCGGAAGAAATTACCATCTGCCCGTCGTGCGGCAATGATATCGGCGAAGGTAGAAAATATATTGACGATTACCGCATTGTTGATGTTCTCCATGAAGGACATGCCAGCTTTCTTTGTCGGGCCATTCGAGAACGAACCAATGAACACGTTATGATCCGCCTCTTTACGCCTCAGTCCGGAGTCAATGAAGAAGTGGCATCTCGGCTCAAGCGTGAATTGGAAGAAATGAAAAAACTGCCCGATGTGGGTTTTGTCAGGCATTATGCAATCAGACGCTCCACGGATGGATTGTGGTATCGGATCAGTGAATGGGTGGACACCGAGAGCTGGGGCTCACTGCTGGCTGCAGGTCGTTTCAGCGATCTCCGGTTGGCCTTCGATCTATTTTATCAAATGGCTTCGAGCATTGCGTTCTTGCATCAGGAAGGCTATTTCATCCCCCATCTTATTTTAAACGATATCATGGCGGTTAAAGATGAAACGGACCAACTCAAGATAAAAATCGACTACAAGCTGTCCCGATTTTTCGATCCGAAACAGGACCAACCCGGTTCGATGTTAAAAAGACTCCTGACCTGTCACCCGGATATCGTCGAAAATCGACCCCTTGATTTCAGGAGCGATATCTGGTCCCTGGGTAAAATTTTCGTCGAGTTACTTTCAGCTGATCTTGAAGTTACTGATTTCCTTGCTAAAGTGGATGAACTGCAAATACCTCCCGAAGCAGAGGTGCTTTTCAAGGTTATGCTGGCCAATGATCCGGATCTGCGACCCAGATCCATGACTGAAGTGGTCGACTCGTTGGCTCGAATTAAACAAAACAATGTTCGGCAAGCTGTGCCGGCTGACACAGCTGTACCCGCCGAAACCAAGCATGATGAGACCACTGCCGGGCCGGCAAGGATGATCAGAGGGCTCCAGAACAGGATTAGCGTGCTGGCAGGTGTCGTTGTGCTGCTATGTATTGTTGGTATAGTGGCCTGGTTTCAACTGGGTAAAGATAAAAAGGATCTGTCGACCGTCCTTGAAGGGTATGCCAATCAGTACGCTAAATCGATCGCTTTCCTGCTGGCGGAGTATTGGTTGGAGGTTGATGGGGAAAAGGTTTACAGGAATCTGGCGGAAGGCACCGCCTTTCTGGTAGACAGCGATGGTTATCTGTTGACCAGTCGCCATGTGGCCTGCCCCTGGCTGGAAGACCAGACACTATTTGCCCTGGTTCAGCAATTACGGCTAAGGGAAGTGACACCTCGCTTTGGTTACCGCTTATTTTTATGGTTTGAAGGAGACCGGGCCTTTAACCGTATCGCCCAGGTAATGGAAACAACGGACGTAACCGATGTTTATATAACAGATAGGGCCTTCAGCACCCAATCGCCCCCACGCTTATCCATTGCCGGTGTCGCCAAACCGCCGATCCAGACGCGCCAGGTGGTCATATCGCCGCTCAAGGATGACTACGCGGCGCTGAAAATCGATAAGGTTCCGGCAGGGCTGATCCCCTTGCCTTTAGATTTATTGATGACACCTTTAGACGTTCCCAAGCTTTCAAGAATACTCATATTGGGTTTTCCCCTGGGCCGTCGGACCCAGGATACCAGTGTCAATGTCAGTGTAACCAACGGACATGTCAGACGATCATTTAGAAATATGATTCAGGTAGATGCATCAATTTATGGCGGCAACAGCGGCGGTCCAATCATTGACAGCCGTGGAAAGGTTATCGGCATCGTCTCCGGTGTAGCCATGGACTGGAGCCAGGGCGTGGTTCCGATGGTAAGTCCCAGATGGGATATGGGAATGATTTTGCCGATTGCCAAACCGGTAAAGTTTTTAGAAGAGCTGAAAGCCGGCAAGGTCAAATGGAACGGTATCCTGGACCTTTCCGTAACAGATACCCTGAAAAAAATCGGTGATACGGCCAATCGGGGACGCTGGGCCGAAGCGATGGCCCTGGCAGACAAAGAACTCAATAAAAGTTTACAGCCGGCACTGGTCATGGCCGCGGGAATGATGCACATGTGTGCCGGTGACAACGACGGCGCCAGGCAACTTTTTTTAAAACACCTATCCATGGACGCCGATAACCACCAGGCCCGGCTGATGCTGTATTTAATCGACTGGCTTGACACTGAAAAGACCGTGAGTGACCATCGTCAGGCTTTACTCGATTTGGATTGGCGATCATCCTATGAATTTCAAGGTTTTCTGACCCGTGTATTGGAGGGTTCGATAGACGAAGCATCGGCCCTGAAAGGCTGGTATAACGAAGCTGAAAAGAGCTGGCTATATTATATGGTCGGTCTGGTTCATTTCAAAAAAGGTGACTGGGCAGAATCTGAAAAATTGCTGCGAGAAGCGGTGCTGGCAGCAGATACCGAGGGATGGGAATTTTATGTGGCCCGGGCCAGATTGGAACAACTTCAAAAATTGCGCCGTAAATCATTAAAAAGAAAAAAACAACGGGTCAAATATAATGCCGACGTAAAATCCTTTGACGAAAGGGTTCAAAAAATACGAACGGCTAAAGTAAGTCGCGAAGAGAAAGTGGCCCCTCTGATGGCTGCGCTTCAGGAGGGTACTTCGGAATTAAAGGAAAGGCTGCAGGCACTGGAGAAAATCTTTGAAATAAAACCGGACAACTATAATACCCTGGCGATTTTGGCCCTTTTAAATGCGGCCGATGAAGCCTGGCCCAAGGCACTGGAGTACACCCGGAATTATCTTGAAAGGGAAAGCCGTCCAAACGCAGTCAGAATGAGCTTGGGTCTTTTGGAGCCCGGAATTCTGCGCTATCAAGGTCAAACGGAGGAGGCTCGCGCAAATCTGAATGAATATTCACGCCGCACGCTAGACCCATGGTACCAGACCATCAGCGAATATTTGCAGGGCAAAAAAACCGAGGAAGCCCTAAAAATTCAAGCCGGGGAAAGCCCGGAACATCTGGTAACCGGGCACACGGTCCTGGGCTTCTGGGCCGAGGGTTCCGGAAACAAGAAAGATGCCATCAAACATTACAAAGAGGCATTGGCGTCCTTTCTGGATAATTGGCCGGAGTATTTATTTGCAAAAGAAAGATTCATACAGCTCAAAAAACCTGCCAAATAATTCCATCCAACCATCGATTTTCTGCACCAATCAGAGTTCAACCCCCAGGTTGTATTTTTCGTGCTCGGTTGGTAAATCGAGTATTTTCTGGATTTGATCTTCACTTTCCTTCCGCAAATCACCGGAAGCCGATCGGTTTCAACTGTGCAGGTCCTGCCACATCGAAACAATCACCAATTTATTGGAATCTTCGATGTCACTTAAAGTTTCAGAAGAAATATAGTCAACTCAAATTTTAAACCTGATAATCCATTATTGACAATAAACAGCGTTTTATATATTTGCTTGTTTGAAGACAGCCAAAAAGCAAAATAGACCGATTCTTGTTTTAATTTCCAATTCTATATGAAAGTCATTATAAGAATCTCTATTAGAAAAGGTAAATAATGGTCGGTAACCTAAACCTTTATAACTGAAAAAGGAGTTGAGCTATGGCATCCAATCGAGCAGAAGTACCTTTGAGAAAATTGATGGGACCGGGGCCCCTTAATATTCATCCCAGAATTTTCCAGGCGCTGACCGCCCCGATACTCGGGCATCTGGATCCGGCGCATTTGAAAATTTTAGACCAGATTGGCGAGCAGCTTCGCCGAGTATTCGGCACGCAGAACCGGGTAACCAATGTAACGCCGGGGACAGGCACCTCGGGTATGGAGGCCTGCGTGACAAATTTACTCGAACCGGAGGATAAAGCCCTGGTGTGTGTCCACGGCTACTTTGGGAATCGTCTGGGGCAGATGGCTGAACGGCAAGGGGCGGATGTAACCGTGATCGAAGGTGAATGGGGCAAACCTACAGATCCGGAACAGGTTGAAGCGGCGCTTAAAAAGGATGCCTACAAAGTAATCACCGTGGTCCATGCCGAGACGTCCACCGGTGTACTCCAGCCGATGGATGAGATTGCCAGTCTGGCGAAGGAACACGGCGCGATGATCATACTGGATACGGTCACTTCCCTCGGTGGTATTGAAGTTAAAGCGGATGAATGGGGGTTGGCTGCAGCCTATAGCTGCTCGCAAAAGTGCATCGGGTGTCCTTCGGGTCTGTCACCGGTCACGTTTAGCGAGCGGGCCATTGAAGCGGTTAAAAAGCGCAAAAGTCCGGTTCGCAGCTGGTATCTTGATATTTCTTTGTTGGATAAGTACTGGGGATCAGACCGGGTTTACCATCACACGAGTTCAAGCACGCTGTGTTGTGCACTGTTGGAAGCACTTGCGTTGATCGAAGAAGAAGGACTACAGAATCGCTATGCCCGTCATATGAAAAACCACCAGGCCCTGGTGGCCGGCGTGGAGGCCATGGGATTGCAAATGGTGGTGAATCCGGAACACCGATTGCCGACCTTGAACACCGTTCGAATTCCCGAGGGTGTGGAGGACATGAAGGTGCGGGGTTACCTGCTGCAAAACTTCAACCTGGAAATCGGCGGGGGTCTGGGTGTGTTCGGAGGAAAGGTGTGGCGCGTCGGTCTGATGGGGTATTCTTCATCGGCCGAAAATGTTCTCTTTTTCATATCGGCCCTGAGCCGCGCCCTGGAACTGCAGGGAGCTAAGACGGATGTAAGGGCGGGTCTGGATGCCGCCATGTCGGCGCTGAATGCCTGAGGTCCTGAATAATTTTTTTTTTGCGCTTTTGGTGTCAAATATTATGGTTAACACATTGTGCTGCGGTTATGGATCAGATGCCGGATGCTGGTCTCTGCCTGCCCGCCATCGCGAGCCGCTCAGGCGAGGCGGGCGGGGATACTCGATTTTAAAAGGATGTTCTCTTTATTTATCCATATCCTGTATCGTGCATCCTGCATCCTGTATCTTTCCGTTTGTGGTATAAACAATTATACACAAAAACTTCTATGGTCCGACACTCCCAGGATAGGATCTTTTTTATAAAAAGGATGGATACGAAATGGCTGGTGGATATACCGGAAAAATACTGCATGTCGATTTGAGCAATCGAAAATTAGAAATCGAGAAGAAGGAAGATGCCTTCTATCGGACTTATTTAGGCGGTCGTGGGATCGGCTATCACTACTTGCTGAATATGGTTCCACCCGGCATAGACCCCTATTCCCCGGAGAATGTTCTGATTCTGGCCACCGGGGTGATGACAGGTTCACCATTGGCGGCATCCTGTCGTTTCGCGGCGGTCGGTAAATCTCCGCTCACCGGGACCGCCGCCGAGTCAGAGGCAGCCGGTTTTTTCGGGCCCGAACTCAAAAAAGCCGGTTTTGATGCCATCGTGTTTAAGGGACGATCTGAAAACCCGGTTTATCTGTGGGTCACCGATGGAAAAGCTGAGATAAAAGATGCTGACCATATCTTTGATCGGGATTCCCGGGATGTCGAAGACATCATCCGCAAGGAACTGGGGGGCGATAAAATCCGGGTGGCCCAGACGGGACTGGCGGGCATGAACAAGGTTCGCTTTGCAAATATTACAAATAATCTCGGTCATTTCAACGGTCGCAACGGGTTCGGCGCTCTGATGGGTGCTAAAAATTTACGTGCCGTCGCAGCCCTGGGCAGGGCAAAAATAAAATTTCACAACCATGAACGTCTGCGCCAAACCGCTAAAACCTATGCCAAAACTTTCAGGGATAATCCATTGGGCGAAGCGTTGTATGTTTATGGCACCACCGCTTTCCCGGAATTGCTGTCGACTGCCGGTGCCCTTCCCGTGAATAATTTCCGGCGCAGCAAACTAGAAGATGCGTCAACGGTCAGCGGCGATACATACAACCAGCTCCTGCTCAAGAAAAGAAAAGGCTGTCACGCCTGTCCTATTCGCTGTAAACGCGGAATTGCCCTTAGCGATCCCAAATATGGTGTTGATTCCCGCTATGGCGGACCCGAATACGAAACCATAGCCGCACTGGGGTCCAACCTCAATATAACGGATTTGAAGGCCATCGCCAAAGGCAATGAAATATGCAACCGATATTGCATGGATACCATTTCGGCGGGGATGACTATCGCTTTTGCCTGTGAGTGTTTCGAAAAGGGTATCATTAGCAAAGAAGATACCGGAGGTTTGTCGCTGCGGTTTGGAGATCCCGATTTGATGATCCGCTTGCTGGAGTTAATTGCACGGCGGGAGGGATTCGGAGATCTTTTGGCCGAAGGAATGGCCCGCCTGGCCGCAAAATGGAAGGTGGAAAATAAAAACTATAATCTTTCAGTCAAAGGCCAGGAGCTGTCCATGCACGATCCCCGGGTAAAGGTCGGTGTGGGTCTGGGCTATGCCATAAGCACCTACGGTGCGGATCATATGATCGCCGCCCACGATCCTTTTTTCACCGAAGAGGGGTCATTCCCTCTGAAATCCGTTATGCCCCTGGGAATCTACAAACCCATGCACCCCACAAACATCACGACCGAAAAGGTCAGAAACTACAGTGTGCTTGAAAAACTATGGCGGGTGATGGATGCGCTGGGGCTGTGCGTGTTCGGATTTGCCCCCCGGGGTGTTATAACCCTGGATGATATGGTCCAATCTTTGAATGCCGTCACCGGTTGGAATACAGGCCTTTTTGAACTGATTAAAGCCGCCGAAAGAGCCACGATGATGGCCAGGGCATTTAACAGTCGCGAGGGATATAATATAACACATGACCGATTACCGAAACGGCTTTTTGATCCTAAACCGGATGGTCCCAATGCCGGTAAGAAGATTTTTAATGCAAAGGATTTCGATAATGCGGTCAAGCAGTATTACGAGATGATCGGATGCGACCCTAAAACCGGTCGACCGGATCGGGGTAAACTGCTGGAATTGGGTTTGGAATGGGTCGAAGATCTATTGAATGGGTAAAGGCGCGGTAAAAAGAAACCTGGACTCTTTTATCCAATCAATCCGTTGAAAAACCGAAAGTAACACATTCATAATTAAAAACATTGGTTATTGGAGGCAGACCTGCCCGGGGTCTGCCTTTTTATTGATATTGTGCAAAAAATTTAGTAAAATTATTCATAGCGATAGAATAAATAATCATCAGGCGTGATTATTGCACATTTTTATACTTTAATGCGACAGCAGTTTTGTCTGAAACGCCTGCAGCCGTGTAAGCTAAAAGGATGCTCTATCGACTATATTACCACCTCAATTGATCGTTAACCTTAAATATTTTATGGGCCGTTTAGGGATTGAACCAGGATGCTGGAAAACTTATCGAAATTAAATATTGTGCGAATCGGCAGCGACATTACGTACAGCAGTCTCAAAGAAATTGGAAATAAAATTTTAGATTCCTTTAACGGTACTATTGAGATAGTATCGACGCCCAGCTGTTAACCATGATACTTTTTGAGGAGGTCGGGGGCCACACCCTGGGTATTACAGATGCAGATTTAATAACCCAGGACCAAGATGAGTTTTACAGTTCTATCTTCGGCGGCAAGAATCCCAAAAACAATGTTGCCGTCGTTTCCACGAACAAGTTGAGTCCCATGAAAATTATCTCAAAAAAAGACTATGAATTATTTATCGACAGGACTTTAAAGGTGTCACTGCATGAAGTCGGTCATAATCTGGGTTTAACCGATCACGCCGCCTACAGGGTGGCAAGCGATGATTCGCTATGTCCGATGAGCAGAGGTGAATTCAATAAATTTGGATTCAAGGGATATGTCACTGTAATCATAGACGGCAGGGGTTTAATTTTTTGTGATGAGTGCAATTATTTTTTAAATCAGGTGCATGGGGATGTCAATTGATCGGTAAACTTGCCATGGGACTGTCACCTAAATCTATACACCCGATACTGTAAAGCGCCTTTCCGCTGATCGCCATCTCATCAGAGAATATTTCGCGGTAAATTCAATCTGAAATCCCCTATAAAATCCGGATTTATTGTCTTCGCTGGTAGGACTTCATCGCCAACTGCTGCCAGAAATTGATTCCGGTTGCGGGAATCCCGGCCAATTCACCATAATTTCGTGCTACCTGTGGATCCGCACGCCAGATAGGATAGGGCAATCCACCCAGAATTTTTATAAAGAAAACACCCTCCAGCACCAGAAGAATCACGGCTACTATGAGTCCCGCAATTTGTTCGACATTTTGAAGATATCCCATGGCTGCGATCAATGCTGACGCTGCCGCCGGCGGATGCACGCATTTTATGATAATCATCATCAAACAAATCAAACCCGTAGACAATGCAATAACGATAACCCGGGACCAGTTCATCACGGTCGGATCATAGAGGTTGGCATTCGACAGTATCCAATTAAAAAGCCACAGCGATGATATCCCGGCAGCGACCGCCAGGGTGTGTGCAAGGATTATGCTTCTGGGGCTGGCACTTATGGACATCGGGGTGTAAAAAAGAATAAACGCTGACGGGCCCAGGGGCGGGAACAGCAGCGGAAGATCGGTCAGATACGCAATTATCGTAATGGTGCCCAATGCGGTGGCCCCTGCAGCAAAAACGAATATCATCACTACAAAACGAGGATATCCCCTGCTGCGAAGCATATATCCAAGCTGGAGTCTGGAGAAAAATGCGATCACTCGGAAAAGAGAGCTGTGTTGCGGTCCCATCAGTTTGCTTTCTTTCAACGCGCCTCCTCTTGATTTTCAGAATCCGCCACTACCAAAAAATCCTCTAAAATCCTGGTTGCATTGCGGTCGCTAAGACCGAATACGTCTATCATTTCCGTTAAGGATTCTTTTACCTCTTTTACGCAATCGACAAAGGTTGAAGCGCTAAGTGCCAGCCATTGGGTCGCCCCTTGAAATACGCTATCACAACGTCCCTGGTCAGGCTTTAATACGCTGGGAGAAATTGCGGCAACTGCAATGGTTGATGCGACCGTATCTGCAAGTTCGAGTTCATTAATTTTATCTCGCGAAAGATTGTGGGCCGCAAGGTAACACACCATTTCCTCGGGAAATCCCCATGCCTGGGTAATCCAGGCACCGGCCTGGGCGTGATCCCAGCCGAAATGTTCGCGTTCGATTTCAGATAGCCGTTCGGAGCTTTTTAGCCATTCAGTGATCACCGGTTCATAGTATTCACCCCAGACACACAGCAAAACCGGTAAAGCCACATCCGCCAAAAGGGAAGCCGTGAACGCATCTTCAGATTGGTCCTGGAACAGTTTTTTTGCGAATGAGCGTGACAGCATCGCCTGGAGCAGGGAGTCGGTCCAGAAGGCTTCGGGATCAAAAAAGGCGCTTTTGGGCCTGGGGAGCGCCTCCATGGTGGCACAGGCCAGAGTAATTGCCCGAATCTGCTGAATTCCCAGAAGGCTGACCGCGTGCTTTACATTGCTCACCGGCATTCTGAGTGAAAACAGGGCGGAATTGACGGTTTGGATCACTTTCGCGGCGACCCCCGCAGTCGAAGATATCAGCTCGGCCAGCCGCTCAATATCAGGCTCAGGATGATTGATTTCTTCTATCAGGCATGACACAGCTTTGG
>CAMYNZ010000109.1:12477-14257 GCA_947259865.1 uncultured Desulfobacterales bacterium
ACATCCTTGAACATGGCGGCAAAATCTCCGGTCGCCATTGCTGCGTGTCGACGAATTTTTTTCAAAAAGCCCATGGGTTTTGCGTAATTATCAATGAGTGAAGCTCCCCGCAGCAAGTCACGGGGTATTCAGGAGAAAACGAATAAGTTTATACAGCATCAATTGCTTTGGAGCAGAAATCATGCCATAATGTCAAATGGAGCTATTACCAAATAAAACCAATTACTTATAAACAAAGGTCAAACCGTGACTTGCGGCCAAAAAGGGCATTCCTTATAACTTGAGCAACAAAACGTCATATTTTTGACTCAGGCTTAGTTCACCTTTTTGATTGTATTCAATTCGAGGGCAAATTTGTTTGACATCTCGCCCGCCTTTTTGTAGTTATTATTTTAAATACTTTCCTTATGGGTTGTTATCTCTCTTCTGAATCACACTCACTGTTTATTCTTTTCCGGAATCTGCGTCACAACTATATAAGCTGTCGAAATGGAGGTCGATATGTTGAAGAAGATCCTTTTGGTTCTTTGTCTGATCCTGGCTGCAAATATCCTGTACTTTATTTTCTGGCCGGTACCCATCGAACCGGTTGCCTGGGAAGCACCGCCCAATCCGGGTTACGCAGGCCCATTTGCGCAAAATGAACGCCTCAAGGGTATCGAAGTATTGCCAATAGGGGATAACAGTGGTCCGGAAGACATTGCGGTCGACACACAGGGACGCATATATTGCGCTACCCATGAAGGTCGTATTGTGCGCTTGAATCCGGACGGCTCGAATCCGGACAACTGGGTCGATACCAAAGGCCGACCCCTTGGCATCGACTTCGATAAAAAAGGCAATTTGATAGTGGCAGACGCTTACCGGGGTCTGTTATCCGTTACTCCGGACGGAACAGTGATAGAACTGGCTACGACAGCTAATGGTATACAAATCGGCTTCGCCGATGATGTCGATGTGGCCGCTGACGGAAAAATTTATTTTTCGGACGCTTCAACCAAATTTTGTGCCAAAAAATCGGCCGGCACTTACGAAGCAAGTCTGCTGGACCTGATGGAACACGGTGGTCACGGGCGACTGCTGGTGTACGATCCTGCCACCGGTGTGGCAAATACACTTCTTGACGGGCTAAACTTTGCGAACGGAGTCGCGGTCAGCCACGATCAAAAATATATTTTGGTTAATGAGACCGGGGGTTACCGGGTTATTCGATACTGGATCGCAGGGCCAAAGAAAGGAAAGTCGGAGCCGCTTATCGAAGCCCTGCCCTCTTTTCCGGACAACATATCAACGGGTTTGAACGGTCGCTATTGGGTAGCCCTTGTGTCACCACGCAATCCATTGGTGGACAAGCTTGCCGGCAAACCATTTCTGCGCAAAGTAATTCAGCGCCTACCGGCATTCTTGCGTCCCCAGGCGGTCGTCTATGGTCATATCATCGCTATCGATGGAGAAGGTAAGGTTTTGGCGGATCTTCAGGACCCGACCGGTAAGTATCCCATAAACACAAGCGTAACTGAGACAGAAGACTACCTGTACATTGGCAGCCTCGTAACTTCGGTGGTGGGTCGTCTAAATAAACAAAAAGTAAACTTCTAAACACTCTGCGACGTCGCGATAGGTAACACCCTAATTAAGCGAAAGTCGAGGTCGAAGATCCGCCTCTGGAGGAGTGCCCCAAATTCAAGGCGTCCAAGGGCGAAGTCGTAGTAAACTACTGCGAGCCCTTGGCAACCAGCCAGAGGCTGACAAGCGCGGAAGATGGGGTATTCCGCCAAAG
>CAMYNZ010000110.1 GCA_947259865.1 uncultured Desulfobacterales bacterium
GGCTTGGCTGGTCTACTACTTGAAATGCCAATCTGGAATTCTTCGAATTGGATGTGATTGACGGGCAATGCTACGACGAACGTTATTATTTTTTTCTGGTTTGGTTCCTTCCCTGTTTGTTTCATATCATTCAGCGCCCTTGTTCGCCATGGGTGTAGACGCTCTGTTTGACGGTGAGTATTTATTCGGTTCGACTGCTCTCGCGGTTACGTGTGCCTGCATGTACGGCACGTATTCACTTGCGGCAGGAATAATTGTCGCGCACCGTCCGCTTGACTTTGCTGGCCTGCTCGCTGGCACCACGGCGATGCTTGCAATGATTGCGTCGCCGTTCGTCCAATTCCTCCTGGAAAAGTTCGGATTCTACGAATGCCGATTTAATAGCGGCAGGGATTGCTACGGCGCAACCGTTTTCTTCGCATTTTACGCACTTATCGCCTTGCCAGTTTTTGCTGGCATGACGGTTTGGGCATGGAAACAACGCAAGACTCGCACGTTTCAAGACCAATTAAACTGATATTCCATGCCACCCCGGCGTGTCAATCGCCGCACATCTCTTCCTCGGCCGGTCAACGAACGACCATGAAAATCGTCAAATCTCAGAACTCCGGCCGGACGTTTGAGCCAATGCAATGCGTCGATCCATTGAATCCGCAGGCCAAAGCAGCCATTCACTTCCGTGCCGACTCACCGAGAAGCTCGGGCGCGACCTGCTCGAAGAATTCCTTGATGCTCTCGGGAGTTACTTGCGTCGTCATTTTGCTGCTCCTGTTTATTTTGACATTTCTATCTGCCATGGTGGGATTTTCCTTCTCGAACAGATACCAGCTCCACGGTTTGGGTGACCCAAGCGCCCTGGTCCACTCGCTTCCCCTGGTGGTAGCAGGCGGTGCAGTTATAACCGTCCTTTCCTATTTCTTTTTTGATCGGTCTTTTTTTGAAATCTCACCGGTCAGCTATCCACGGAATCCCTTATTTTTATTGTCCTATCCGTTTAAAAGGGCCTTTACCGATGAGATTATCCTCAGATTCTGTCTGGTTACAATTGCGGTTGGTCTTTTCAAAAGCAAATCCGCCGGCGTTATTTTCGTATCCGCCTTCGCCGCCATCGCTACCGCAAAGTATTTCCATTTTATCGGTTTACCGGTCGGTTTAAACAGTATATTTTTAACCCAGCTCTTTATTGGTTTTTTGGCCAACCTCCTGCTTGGCTATCTGTTTGTTGCCCGGGGACTTCTGTATTCAATGAGCCTGGGGTTTATTTTCGGAATGAAATATCTGATTATGGCCTGGCTATTATGATCTGAATTTTGCATGAAAATTGATGAGAATCTTGTAAAGAAGGGAAATTCGAATGCCGCAGTTTTGGGGAAATGAGAAATACTTTATTATATTGCTAAGTATTTTTGTCGGCAGCATTACCATTGCTTCCGTTCTGGCAAACAAGATCATTAATGTCTTTGGCCTTTTTGTGCCGGCCGGAGTTTTGGCGTATTCAATGACTTTTTTGATGACCGATACCATCAGTGAAATCTGGGGCAAGGAGACTGCCAACCGCACTGTCTTCGGAGGGTTTATTGGCCTTGTCGCCGTATGGGTCCTCATTCAGATTAGCCTGGCATGGCCCAAAGCGCCGTTTTGGAAACAGGAAGCCGCTTATCAAATCATTATGGGGAGTACATCAAGAATTATAATTGCCTCTTTCATTGCCTATCTTTTCAGCCAGTTCCATGATGTTTGGGCATTTCATTTCTGGAAAAAAATTACGGGAGGCCGCCATTTATGGCTGAGAAACAATTTATCAACCGCGGTATCTCAGTTTATCGATTCATCCCTTTTTATCACCGTCGCATTTTATGGTAGCATGCCAATTTGGCCCCTGATTTGGAGTCAGTGGCTTGTTAAATTGGCCATCGCATTTCTGGATACACCGATTATTTATGGCATTGTCTGGTTGCTCCGGAAGAAGCTTAGTCCACAGTGATCAGCTTCTTTTGGGCATCCACCTTGAAACGGACATTCAGGAATTTCTCACAGACATACATGTTGGATAGTATGTGACCGGTTATCTCTGTGGTCTTTATGCTTCCCCCTGTCAGGGCCAGCAGCGGGATGATATTATCTGCCAAATGCGGATCCACAACTGCATTTGAATTCAGAAACGCCAGCAGTTTGACTGCTGCAGCTTCGCCGATCTTCTCAGACGGTACGCCTTTTTTTCCCAGTGCCTCTGCTCCCATTCGGATCTTCGTATCTTGAAATTTTGCCCATAGCGTTATTACCGTTCCGATGGATGCCGTCTGCATATACTCTTCTTTTATCGTAACGGGACATAAATCACCGATTATTCGAAGGGCGCCCTGGGCCTGGCGCCGGGCGACATCGGCGCTTTTTAACTGCCGCGAGGCCGACGACAGTCCCTTAATTTCGACCAGTTCTGATCGGGTGGTGAGACGGATCGAAGGCACGTTCGCGCGGATCAGATATATCAGTTCGTCCGTGTCTGCGGTATTCTGAGAATTAATTCGGGGTTTGGCCGAGAGTTCTAACAATCCCTGACCTTTAGGGTAAAAACCGCGATGGACCTCCTGAATTCGAAAGATTGCCAATTGCTCGAATACCGGCAAGATCACCTGTTTGAAATAATCCAGGGGGATACTCCATTTTGTGTCCGTGCCCCCCGTTAATCTCAGCTTGACGTTGCCACCGGCAAACACGACCGGCAGCAGGAGTGATTGGAGCAGCAGCGTAATCGAACCGGCCGTGCCGATATCCTGCGACAGGAAACCCGGGTTTACAGGGCCGGGGAAAAACTCAATTTCTTGCGAGCCTGGATGGGCGCCGTCTACTCTGGCGTTCGCCAGCTTTTCAAGGGCCTGGATACAGCTGAGGTGCTGATATTTCAGTCCGGGCTTAGGGCGTTTATGGCGAATCTTATGCACCCGGAATGGTTTTTGGGTTAAAACCGAAAAGGCCAGCGCTGTGCGAATAATCTGGCCGCCGCCTTCCTGATATGAGCCGTCGATTTGCAGCATTTTGATTGCGGGTTAATCCAGGGAGCCATTGAAATATGTTTCGGGAGATTTTAACAATTCCTCCAGTCTGTATTTGTAATACCCAATCTGTCTTCGTTTGTTATCTGTTGATCCGAATTTATCGAGGGGTGCTCCCTGGAGATCGCTTATGGCCTTTAGTAATCTGTTTTTCTCTTTTTGGATTATATCCGCAGGTTTAATACTGTTTTTTTTCGAATAATCTTTTATTTTTTGCACTCTCGCTTTTTCTTCATTTATCAAATCATCCTGGGTTATCGGAAATCGTTCGAATTTGAGATTCAATTTAGCGGAAAAATCCTCTTCCGGATTTTGTTCGGTGTCAGAGCCAGATTCATTTTCCGGTTCCGGGGTGTCTTTTTTAGGTGCAGATCGTTTCTTTTTAAAGGTTTTTTGTTTTTTGACGCTGCTGCGGGGTTTACCCGGAGATCTGTTTTCTTTGTCTTCCTGTTTTTTTTTGATCTCTTCGACTGACTCGGATGGTTCAACATTACTATAATGCTTAACGCCCTTTTCATCTGTCCATTCATACATCTGGGCCTGAATATTTAATGCATACAGATAAGACAAAAGGATGATAATCAATACCCTTGTGAGTTTCATGAGAATCCCTTTTTTGAGTTTAAATTAAATGTTATGTGTTGAATTTCTTTCGATTTGAAAGTAAGCATTCATCGGGGTCTGATCAATCTGACTGACATGCCCGCATTCTTGCATAAGACCGATGATGATGCTTATTTTAACCCCTAAATTTGCTTTTCGGCAACTATTGTTTTTAGCCATATAACCTATGAGTGTCGATCCAAGGTGATATTCAACCCAAAAAAGGAAGGATTTATGGAAGCCAACGACTACTTGGATTATTATCTGATAGATGATTTATTATCCGTTGAGGAGAAGGACATTAGAGATAAGGTGCGTCAATTTGTAGATCAAGAGTGTATCCCCATCATTGCCGATTATTTCAACAAAGGGGTCTTCCCGACGCAATTAATTGCTCGCATGGCAGAGTTGGGTCTTTTCGGCGTCCACTTTGATGGTTATGGTTGCCGCAAAACCAATGAAACGATTTACGGTTTGATCTCCCAGGAACTGGGGCGGGGAGACAGTGGTCTGAGAGCCATGTTTTCTGTTCAAAATTCTCTGGTGATGTACCCAATTTATAACTTTGGTTCCGAGGAACAAAAACAGAAATGGCTTCCCCAAATGGCGCAAGGACAAGCGATTGGGTGTTTTGCTCTATCCGAACCTGATTTTGGATCCAATCCTGAAGGCATGCTTACCCGGGCGACCCAAAAAGGGGGGCAGTATGTTCTAAACGGAAAAAAGATGTGGATCACCAATGGTACCATCGCGGATGTTGCGATTATCTGGGCTAAACTGGAAGACGAAATAAGAGGATTTTTGGTGGAACCCGGCGCCCCGGGTTTTCAGGCATCGCCCATCCAGCGGAAATTTTCTTACAGAACCTCCCCCACCGCACTGATCACGTTACAAAATTGTACGGTTCCTGAAACCAATCTGCTGCCTAAAACGGCCGGTCTCAAATCGGTCTTTGCCAGCCTCAATTTTGCCCGCTACGGCGTTGCCTGCGGTGCCGTCGGATCCGCCATCGCCTGTTACCATGCGGCCCGGGAATTTTCCCTCAAGAGAGCCGTATTCGAAAAACCGCTGGCCTCCTATCAGCTTATTCAAGATCGGTTGGTACGCATGGTGATGGAAATTACCAAAGCCCAGCTGCTAAACTATCATCTTGGACGATTTCTGGATGAAAATCGCGCGAAACACACCCAGATTTCCCTGGTTAAGCTGAACAATGTTCAGGAGGCGATGAAGATAGCGCGGATGGCGCGGGATATTCTTGGGGCCCGTGGTATTTTGGCAGACTATCACGTCATCCGGCACTTGTGTGATTTGGAGGCAATCAATACCCTGGAAGGTACCGTAAATATGCATACCCTTATTCTGGGGCAGGATCTGACCGGCATATCGGCCTTCGTTTAAATACCCCGACCCCTGAAATACTTGAATATACCAAAATCACATCCGGTTGAGCGTGCATTCTGATGGCGGTGTGGTAAATTTGACCAGAATAGCTGAAACAAGCGTAAGGCTGCCTAGATATGAAAACACCAGGGTGAAATTGCCCCCTGTGATATCAAGCAAATGGCCGCGCAACTGACGGTTAAAACGAGGGGTCCGCTGAGTCGAATTTGCATGGGGTGTTCCTTCAATGGGAATTAATGAATCAGGAATTGGTTTCACAAACTCAATCTTCCCATCGTTAAGAGCGGGAATTTGTATTTATTTATGCTTTGAGTTTTCAGCCTCCGGCTTTAGGCTGAAAATGCAAACCATCCGCTCGCAGGCTGTGTCGCAATTGGCAAAACTAAACCCTTTTTAAAATTATGACACAGATTGTCTGAGGGGGGCTTGCATATTCAAATACATATATTCTGCTGGGGTTGTCAATTTTGCAAAAAAGGTTTAATTTAACGAACCCATACTATCTGCCCACAATCCCAGTAGCCGTTTTTATTGAAGAATACGGATTTTAATAAAAGAGAGGATTTAAATGAAAATTCAGCGAATACTCTGGCCGACAGATTTTTCCGAAAACGCCGCCAAAGCACTGCCTTATGTACAGTCATTATCCGAAAGATACCAGACGGAAGTTCATGTACTATACGTGCTAAAAGAATATGGTGAATGGGGAGCCTCTTACGGCGAACATCAGCCGGAAGACGTTGAAAAAATGCGTCAATGGGAAAAGGAAATGGCTGAAAAACGGCTCGATGAAGTATGCGAAAAATTTCTGGATAGCTGCCCGCTTTATATCAGACACGTTGCCGTTGGTGATCCGGTTCAGGAAATCATGAAGCTTATTGATAAGGAAAATGTGGATATGGTAGTGATAGCCAGCCGGGGCAGTGAAGGACATTTTGATGTCGGCAGCGTGGTCCAAAAGCTCTTACAGTGTTCAACCATTCCGATAGTCACCATTCCTGTGACCGTAGAGGACTGAATGATTTGATCCTCCCGGTACCCGTTTGCCCATTTTCCCCACCCTAAAACTTGTGCAATTAATTTAAGACTGCTAAGGATAAAAAACCGTTAACCAACAGCCAATAGTTAAACATGCTTTTCAAGTGCCGTGACATAACATTTAAATACCCCGGCTCAAGCAGTTTTGTTTTTCAAAACTTATCCTTTGAAATGGTTGAGCCCGGATTTCATGCACTATTCGGCCCCTCGGGGGTGGGGAAAACATCATTCGCTAAAATCATAACCGGAGAAATAATAAAATTTTCCGGAGAGATACATATGGATAGCATGAAGACGCTGCTGTATTCGTATAATCTGGAAAGACTCCCCGGCTGGTCCAGTGTCGGCAAACATCTGGAAAAAGTCACCCCGTCTTCCCTGGAGAGCAAAAAAGACGAGCTTATCGAGGCTTTCGGGCTAAAGGAATTGGTGGGATATAGGTTCTCACAGCTGTCTTTGGGACAGCAAAACCGGATCAATTTGATTCGTTATCTGTTGCAGGATTTTCATATGCTCATAATGGACGAGAGTCTTGCCAACGTCGACGAGTTGACCCGGGAAAAAATTCTTCTGAAAATGAAGGCCATGTTCCCGGACGTTTTTTTCTTGTACATTTCGCATAATGTTATCGAAGTCTCGAAGTTCTGCCAGGAAATTCTGGTTTTACGCGATGCCGGCAAAGTGCCTCAAATCACCAAAATTGAGGGGCAAAATTATTCAGTCCATCGGCAAATCGATAAGGAAAAGCTTGAACATACGATGCTGGAGGTCATGAATGCTTCTTCCTAGACGTATTTACCAATTTTTTCTTATCTATTTGATGGGAGTAGCGGTATTGTTAATGTTAAAGTACAGCCTGAATCTTTCAGATTATGTCATTCCCGGTATTATCGACATCTGGCGAACGGGTGTCGATGTTTTTGCCCGCTATATCTCGGATGTATTAAATACCTTGAGCGTTGCCGTTATCGGGCAGATCGTCTCTCTTTTTTTAGCGTTTCTGGTTGGCATCACGGGTCGGCAGGCCACCTGGTTTGGATCTTTTATCAAGGTTGCTGCCTACAATGTGCAGGCGTATCCCATTGTGGCCATTGCACCGATTATTTTTATCCTACTGGGTGATGGGATTATCACACGTCTTTTAATTGCGGCCATGATATGTTATTTCCCTTTACTGTTGTCCGTTCTTGGGATCATGGCCGAACCGATCACTGAAATCGAACACTTTTATAAAGTGACGGGGAGGTTGCGGTGGCAGCTTGAAATCAAAATACGTGCCTTTGAAAATCTGAGCAAACTAACCACTGTCATTGCAGGCAGTGCCACCTTGGCTGTAGCCGGCACTATCGTTGCAGAGTTCATTGCGGCCAATGCCGGCATCGGCTACAGTATCCGAATTGCCCTCTACCAGAGTGATCTTTCAAAGATCCTCATCGCCCTCTTTCTGATCGGCATTACCCTTTCCATATACCAGGGTTTTCTAGAGGTAATGGGGTATTTAATCAGAAAAGGATGGGCACGGATTTAACGGAGAAAGCATTATGGATAGGACCTGGAAAAACAAAATGGCCATTTTCCTGATGGTTTTTATGGCAACCCTTATGTCTGTGGGGCTGCAATTCCAGGGTACTGCTGAAGCTAAAGAAAAAGCGGCATACCGACTTAAATGGCTGTTCAATGCCAGCGTCGTTGGTGATATCTATGCACAAGCCCACAATATCTTCGCAGCCCGGGGGCTTGATGTCACCGTCAAGGAGGGCGGTCCGGAACGGGATGCCATCCGGGAGCTTGAAATGGGCCGGGCCCAGTTTGGGGTGGCATCGGCCGATCAGGTCATCCGCGCCCTGAACAAAGGTGCCACCGTTTTGGTTATTGCCCAGCTTTTTCAAATCAACCCACTCCAGTGGATATACCGAACGGCACAATTCCGCATAAACGGCCTGGAGGACCTAAAAGGAAAGAAGCTCGGGGTTACTTTTGGTGGCAATGACGAAACCATATTGCGAACCCTGCTGGCAAAAGGGGGAATCACCGAGAATGATGTTACACTATTCAGTGTCCGCTATGATTACACGCCGTTTTACAAGCGCCAGGTAAATTTCTGGCCGGTCTACCGAAATACCCAGGCGATCATCCTTTACGATAAGCTGCAAAAAGCTGGAGAAACGGTTGCGTTTTTTAATCCCGCCGAATACGGCATTCGGTTTGTGGCCAACTCCGTGATTACCTCTCCCGGCATGATCAAAGACCACCCGCAAACCGTTAGAAGATTCACCAAGGCTCTCATACAGGGCTGGTCTGAAGCGCTGGATCCGCCAAATCATCAAAAGGCCCTCAAAACGTTGCAGCGTTTCGACAAGGATACCCCTTTGCACATCCTGGATCAGCAACTCACCGCCACCCGCAAGCTTATACAACCCACACCTGAATTTAAAATCGGAACCATTGATGTGGCGGCCTGGAAACAGACCGAAAAAATTATGCTGGATCAAAAACAGATTACCCGTCCGGTGTTTGTGGAAAAGGTACTGAGACCATTGGGTTCATATTAAAGGATCATCTCTGAAAGAGTTTGTGTCCGTCAGCGTCAGTCGAGCGAGCGAAGTGAGCGGGCGGTTAATAAAAAAACACTAAAACTGCTTTCAATACAAAGGAGGGTAGCAGATTATGGAATTTAAAGAGTTGGTCAAAGCTAGAAGAAGTTGCCGGTCGTTTGAAACAACAGCTGTATCAGATGATCAGCTGAATGCGATTTTGGATGCCGGCCAATGGGCGCCCAGCCCGCTGAATTTACAGCCCTGGGAATTTGTCGTTGTAACTGACCCGGAGATTAAAGCCGCCATCAAATCTATTGCTGAAGAAGCCCGGCAGGGTGTGGTTGACCAGGGAGGACCGGGGTGGGCCGCCAAGTATCCGATGGATTTTATCACCGAGGCACCCCTTTTGGTCGCGGTGTTGTTTAATCCGTCCAAGGGCGGTTTAGGCAGTTTCTTCGGTCAGGAAAACGGCGCCCTGTCGGCTGCGTGTGCCTGTATTCAAAATATGATGTTGGCGGCTTCAGATTTGGGCTTCGAGTCCCTGTGGTTTACTTTTTTTGACCCGGAAAAGGTACGGTCAATTTTAGATGTGCCGGAAAAACTGGATGTGGCCGGTGTGCTGCCCATCGGCAAACCCAAGGGACAGATGGATGCGCCGCCGCGCAAGCCGCCCCGGGTGCATCAGCAGCGGTATGTCAAATCCGACTAGAAGTTATCTCAAAAATGCATTTGATCCGCCAGGGTACTTCGGCGGACAAGTCCGCCAGAGATCTTTGGCGGGCTAGCGTCCTATGGCTGCGTTGTTTCGCGGCTTGAAATGCTAATTAATCGCGGCAAGATGCCGCTCCCACTATTCATATTGGATACAGTTTAGTAAACACCATGATGATCAAAAATTGGTGGGAGTGGCTTCCAGCCACGAGGTGTACGTTCATCCGCCAGAGTGCGTTGGCGGACTCCGCTTTCAAACCGCGGGACGCCTTGATGCATACCTTAATCTGTTTAGATTAGACATGTAATCCCGCCTCAGCGGGGCCATAGAACGCGATCTACTTTTTTTGAGATGGCTTCTAGTATTATGCCGCAGAAATTACTTCAAAAAGTCTTTTAGCGATTTGAAAGGCTCACATACAGGGTTATGTCAAACTTGACTTAAAGTTTTTGGAAATCAGAAAGTCTAAAGAGTCCGGGACCGCCCGGTATTTATTCCATGCATGAAGGGAGTAAAAAATGAGAGTAAGGGATTTTATGACAACTCGTCTTGTCACGGTCGATGTGAAGACTCCAATTATGGAAGCCCTTGAAATAATGAAAAACAAAAAGGTCAAACGCTTGCCGGTTACTAAAAACGGCAAGTTTGTCGGAATGGTCAGCCGCAACATGATACGGGACGCTTCCCCATCGGAGGCCACCAGCCTGTCCGTACACGAGCTCAATTTTATCTTATACAAGATGACCGTCGGATATATAATGGTCAAAAAACCCATCAGTGTTTCGCCGGATCTTGCGGTAGAGGAAGCGATTTGGCTGGGTATCAAGCACGGCGTAGGCGCCTGGCCGGTTTTGGAAAAAGGCGAGCTCGTCGGTATTATCACCGAATCGGATATTTCACGCATCGTCATCGAGGCCTTGGGGGTGGG
>CAMYNZ010000111.1 GCA_947259865.1 uncultured Desulfobacterales bacterium
TTAAGAATATAGAAAAGACTCTAGCGATATGTCTCCAATCAAAATTCATCTTCTCTCCTGCAAAGTTTGGCTTCGGATGAATTTGAATGTACGTACTTTATGAACCTAAAAACAGTAAAATCGGATTATCACTGTTGCTTCACTCTCCTGTTTTTTCAATCTGTTTATCGCTCTGCCCCGCCAATTGTGCATCGCTGGATAAGCTGATATGCAGTGGCCTGCGCTCGTCGTGGGCCAGATAGGTAGTGGATGTCGGAAAGGCGAATTCAATGCCCTCTTTTTCAAAGGCCCGCATGATTTTTAAATTCACCTTCTCGGTAAATTCCATATAGACCCAGTAGTCCGCCGGAAAAAACCAGTAAATCATCATAATGTTCAGCGAGGTGTCGTTAAATTCATTGAAATACACCCTGGGTGGAAAGTCAGGATTCATACCTTCGTGGTTGTCAAGAATTTCCCGTATGATTTCGAGCGCGCGTTCTACTTTTTGCGGCGGGGTGTCGTAGGTAATCGTAATATTGGTGTTCCGGCGGATGGAAGGTCGCCGGCCGACGTTTTCGACACTGTTGGTTGCCATCTTCTCGTTGGGTACCGTCACCAGGTGTCCGGTCAAGGTACGCACCCGGGTGGAGCGGAAGCCGATATTTTCCACCACGCCGTCTATGCCCTCAACCAGGACGCGTTGCCCCACGTTAAAAGGCTTGTCGAGCATAATCATAATGCTGCCGAAAAAATTTTTAAGAGTGTCCTGGGCGGCCAGCGCGACTGCCAGACCACCGATTCCCAGTCCGGCCAGCAGAGCGCTCAAGGGTTTACCCGAAAATGCTCTCAGCAGATAAATTGCGCCGATCACAAAGACGACCACACGAGCGATCAGACGTATCATCTGCACAAAAGTGTTATCCAACATATTGTCTTCGCGCTTGGCAAAACGATCCAGTTCATAGACCAGGAGTTCAATCAGACGGTAGAAGAACACAACAATGGCCAGAGTACTCAGCACACCGATGGCGATATCTGATATCTGAATTATCGATTTTGACAGGTCGAGAATTTCCTTTGTTGCATAAACCGCCATGGAGATTAAAAGAAGACCGATCGGAAACATCGCAGCTTTCAAAACAAGGTGCAGGCGAACATTTTCTTCCGAATCTTTGAGAACGGTTGTGATATCGGAGATAAATTTGCCGATCACCCGAATGGCTCGATAGATCAGTACGAATATGGCGACAAGCAGAATGTAGCGCCACATGGGAGATGTCACTATCCAATCCGGTAAGATATTTCGCTGATTATAGATTAAAATGGCGATGACACCGATGAGAATGAAAAGTCGCAGCATTGTTTTTAGCTTTGACAATGTTTTCTGGGGAAATCTTTCCCGAAACTCGGCAGGCAACGTGAGCCGGAGATTATCCAGCAAGGACACCAGCTGAAACGCCAGCACAACAATCGCTAATGCCAACAGAAAAGCTTCCAGCCCGTGAAGAAGTTGCGCCAGCCGCTCAGGGATAACCAGCGGTTCCTCCGCTATTCGGAGTAAGACCGCAAATATCGCCAAACGCAGGGGCGGAAGAAATGCGTGCAGATGCCATAGTTTTGGAGATTTACCCCTGTCTTCCAGGGATTTTTGAATCCGGTGCCGTGTCTTACGGAAAAAAATTTCTAAAAGTATGTATCCGATAACGATAATTGCCAGCGAAATTAACAGGCGCCCGGTGACGTTCCCTGAGAGGGTTTGCTCGACCAATTGATCAATTTGAATACTCGTTGATAGAGGATTCATTGTATCAACCTCCTTTAGCGGGTTGAGTTTAGAGCCATTTTTTTCTTTTAAACCACAACACCATTGCAATAAATATGGTGATTAAAACGACCCAGAGAACGGGGTAAGACCAGTGCCATTTCAATTCCGGCATAAATTCAAAATTCATTCCGTAAATACCGGCTATAAACGTCATGGGAATGAATATCGTCGCCATGATGGTGAGCACCTTCATCACTTCGTTCATTCTGTTGCTGACACTGGACAGATAGATATCCAGCATTCCGGAGAGCATGTCTCTGAAAGTCTCTGTCGTGTCGATGACCTGGATGGTGTGGTCGTAGACATCCCTGAGATAAGTGGTTATATCCTCTTTTATCAGGACAGACTCGCTTCGCAGCAAACCGCTGATGATTTCACGCAACGGCCAGATCGACTTGCGAATAAAAATCATTTCTCGTTTAAGGTTTTGGATTGCCTGAAGTATCTCCGGTGAGGGGTTTTCCAGGACTTGGTCTTGTAGTGCTTCTATTTTCAATCCGATCTCCTCGAAGACTTTAAAATAATGGTCAACAACTGTGTCAATAAGTGCATACGCCAGATAATCCGTGCCGGATTTGCGGATACGCCCCTTGCCCTTTCGAATCCTTTGCCGGACAGGATCAAAGACATCGCCTTCTTTTTCCTGGAGCGAGATGACAACGCTGGGGGTAACGATCAAACTAATCTGTTCATGCTGGGTGACATGATTTTGGCCCTCGGAGTAAAGCATTTTCAATATGACGATCAGATAATCATCGTGGTCCTCCAGTTTAGGTCGCTGATCGGTGTTTACGATATCTTCCATCAAAAGTGGATGCAGGTTGAATTTTACGCCCAGTTTTTCGATAATTTCAACATCGTGGAGACCTGAAATATTGATCCAGGTGACGGATTTTTTGTCTCGGAAAACCAGGCATTCCTCGATGCTGGTGACTTCCGTTTCTTGCAGGGTGTCGGCATCGTAGTCGATGATTGTAAATTTAACGTTTTCGACCTTCTGTTCACCCACAAACACGAGGGTTCCGGGCGCCGAGCCTGCCTTTTTGGATGATCTTTTGATAAACTTTCGCATTTGGTTAAACTCCTATTGGCTAAATTGATAATGAATGGTTCTTTTCGCCGGCAAAACAATACATCCTTCTAATTTCATCTATCATGAATGCGATGTCAAGGGTAACTGAAATAGAAATATGGTATTCCTTGCATGGCACACTACGCTTGAACCATCAGATATGGCCAACCATGCTGGATCCCCCTTTGTTGCTGAATTTTCGGAGAATCGAGGTGCTCGCATTGAGTCTCTCCGGGCCATATGTTATGGTGAATTCATTCAGTTAATTCCAACGTGTAAATGTTTTTTTAAAAAACATGGCATACAAGCCATCGTCAATTTGTGTGCAGAGTTTTACGACCCGTATGAGATCGAGCAGTTTGCGAGGATTGTCAAAAATAAAAAGATCCGCCAGTGAGGAAGAAAGGTCCTTTGGCTTGGGAAAATTTTTTGAAAATTACAAGAAGATGAAAGAAGGGCTCGAGTGATACGCTCCTGCAGGGCTGATAGTTCTCCCCTGGGGTTTTATTTGATAATGGCCATAATTGCACCTCCCGCAATATTTACATGAACAGATGGTATTACAGTAACATAGCAATAACTGCGACGTACACGCCGTATAGAGAAACAAAAACAATGCCCTCCCATCGGTCCAAAGACCGTTTATTGCCCGTGAACATAAAACCGAATAACAGCAGACTGGCGAAAACCACAACCGCAATATCAAGATTGCCCGTCGGTTGAAAAGGCAGCGGTTTTATCAGGGCACTGATTCCCAGGATAAAAAGGATATTGAAAATATTTGAACCCACCACATTGCCAATGGCAATCTCGGCGTTTCTCCTGTAAGCTGCCATTGCCGATGTGGCCAGTTCCGGCAGCGAGGTGCCGACAGCAACAATGGTCAGACCCACAAGCGATTGGCTTAATCCCAAATGCGTTGCGATGGTCACGGCACTGTCCACAATCCATTTGCCGCCTAAAATCAAACCGAATAATCCCAGTATGATAAACACCAGGGATTTTAGCGAACTATATTGTTTGGTCGGGATATGCTCATCCACCCCATGTATTTCTGAGGCAATGGTAAAGGTGTAGTAGAGAAATATGATAAAAAATGAAAGAAATATCAGACCATCGGTTCGCGTCAAAACAGATGTTGAGGCATCGTCTATTAAGATATCATTTGCCAGAATACCCAAAACAACCGCCGCCAGAAGACTAAATGGAATTTCTTTCCATACGGTCCCTTTTGTTACGGATAACGGATAAATAATAGATGAGATACCCAGGATAAGAAGTATATTGGCGACATTACTTCCCAATATATTTCCGATCGCGATTGCCGTATTTCCCCGGAAACTGGCAACAAGATTGACAAAAAGTTCGGGCATCGAGGTTCCAAAAGCCACAACAGTCAACCCAATGGCCAGTTCAGAGACTTTTAGCCGACGTGCGACGGAACAGGCGCCCTTCACGAGCCAATCGGCACCTTTGATCAAAATTGCAAAGCCTGCAACCAGCAACAGATACGATAACATAACTTCCCTTGCGATCTACATAAAAGAATTATGCAGGAATATCTTTTGAGTTGAAAAATCTGCCGTTTGATTCCACAATGTCTAAGAAAGTGGTTTTAAGCTTCCCTATGGCAATTAACAATCTGCTGAAAGGATAAAATGAGATGGACCGGTTAAAATCCTTTATCAAGACCTCAATCATCGGTGGTCTGGCGGTAATTCTGCCTACGGCCCTTTTGATTATCATTTTCAAATGGCTATTCGTTAAAATCACCGATATCATACAACCCCTGACAAATCTTTTTGTCACTAAAACAAAATTTCAGGAGGCTGCTGCCGATGTGATCGTTATCGCCATCATTTTGGCTGTGTTTTTTACTGTCGGTATATTTGTCAGAACCAAAGTCGGCCAGTTCCTGCAGGAGTATTTTGAAAATCATCTTTTAAAAATAGCACCGGGGTATTCGACGATTAAAGCCATTGTCACCCAATTTTTTAACCGTAAAAAATCACCTTTTTCCACAGTTGCCCTGGTACAGGCGTTTGAAAATGATACCTTAATGACGGCGTTCATCACCGATCAACACGACAACGGCCTCTTTACCGTATTCGTTCCCACGGGCCCCAACCCGACCACAGGATTTGTTTTCCATCTCAAAGAGGAGAAGGTGCACCCCGTTGCCGTATCCGTCCAGGAAGCTTTTCGATCTATCATCGGCTGCGGCGCGGGTTCCACCAACCTTATCAATGCCTATGTCAAGAAGAACGAAAACGAGACTTTGGCATAACAAGTTGATTTCCTTTGAAATAATTGTTGCAAGCCGTCTGATATTTGTATTAGCCGGCACCGGCTTCCCAGTGGTGGATGCTTTTTCACGGATAGCATGGCGGTGTTCCATATCAGCCATTTTCCGGCTTTACCCGGTTAGAACATGCGCAAATTCGGCAGCATCGAAAATAGCCGGTGCTTTCCAGCTTTAGATTTTTTGTCCTTTTTTTCTTTGCCGGATTTTATGTCATTTTTTCTTCTCACTTGGAACAGGGATTGTATTCCAAGGAAATGGGTTGTAATTTATCCAGCAATGTAACCAAAAATTAACCTAAAGGTAAATTAAAAAAAGTGCTTTCTGACGTCGCCCTAGTCGCTCTGGTGGACATTGTCTTGAGCTATGAAAAATGACAGGCCGAGTTGACAATGACCGATAAATTCGATAAAAATTTACGAAATTTTTACATCTATCTGGATTTTCTGTATGTTAGGTGATATCAGAAACCGATTCCCAACTCAATCTTGTTCTTATGCCAATCGATAAATAACGGGGACTTATCAAATCATGGATTATATCCTATGGCTTGAAGTCGGCCTTTTTGTTTTGATGATGGCCCTTTCAGGCTTTTTTTCCAGTTCCGAAACCTCACTCTTTTCGCTGAGCAATTTACAACTGGAGCAAATGAGGCGGGATCAACACCCACGAATAGGTATTATCCAGCGCCTGCTAAGCCAACCGCGTCGACTCATCATTACCATTCTGATCGGCAACGAACTGGTGAATGTAACCGCATCAGTTATCTCAGCAGCCATCGTGATAAAAGTACTCGGCGCAGAGAACAAGTGGATCAACCTTCTCATTATGGTGCCACTGCTGCTGCTATTCGGTGAAATCACACCCAAAGTGTTGGCCATTCGTCACAACGTTGCCTTTGCCAGCTTTGAGAGCAGGCCCATCGAATTCTTTGCCTGGCTAATCAAACCGATACGATTGGTGGTCCGCAAAATAGCAGACTGGATTATTACGCTTATTATCGGCAAGGAACGCTCCCGGGGCAATATTATTACCGAAGATATGGTTCGGGTACTGGCCAGAGAGGCTGTGGGAGAAGGCGCCTTGGATCGTCTTGAAGCACATTTTATAGAGCAGATATTTGATTTTGGAAACAAAACATTAGAAGAGGTCATGACACCCCGATCCGATATTTTTTTCTTACCTTTGGACATGTCATTGGGAGAGATAATTTCGGAGGTTTGTAAATCCCGACACACAAAGATACCCATCTATCAAGACAATAGAGATAATGTCTGTGGAAATCTTTATGCGAGAGATCTTCTCGGTATAGACACCGAGAAATTATCCCAAGATCCCCACGGACTGCAGAACCTGTTGCGAAAACCTTATTTTGTCCCGGAATCCAAATTAGCAGCCGATCTGTTTCGGACTTTCCGGGAGCGCAAATTGTCTATTGCCCTCACCGTTGATGAACATGGCGGTGTCACCGGCCTGGTTACAATGGAAGACCTGCTGGAGTGCATTTTCGGTGAAATTCACAGTCCATCAGATACACTTCACCAGGTCAGCATCGAGGATCTGGGTGAAGGCCGCTATACCGTGGATGCCAGTATGCCGGTTATGGAATTTAACCTGGAAATGGGATCGGACTTTTCCGACGAGTGGGGAGAAACTCTTGGCGGTTTGCTGCTGCACCATTGCGGCGAACTTCCACCCGAAGGCGTCGACATAGAAGTTGGCAAATTCAAATTTATCGTTGTGGATGTTGAAGAAAACCGCATTAAAACTGTGGAATTTACAAAAACACAGGAAACATCAGCACCGGAAAAAGGACCGACAGGATCCAGCGGTGGCAAAATTCAAGATAAAGCGTAAGCAAATAAGCGGTCAGTTTTTAATCTGATTTTCTTGCCGTAAAACATTGGTGAAGTATGGACGCATTGTTCACTATCCTTTCAATCTTGGCCTTTCTTGTGCTGGAAGGCTTTTTTTCCGGTTCCGAAATCGGTGTGGTCAGTGCCGATCAGATCAAACTGCGCCACGATGCTGCCAAGGGTTCCCGCGGTGCAAAGCTGGCTCTTGAGATGCTCAAAAAGCCAGAGTGGCTTTTATCCACAACGCTGGTTGGGACCAATATTGCAGTGGTCAGTAACACCACCATAGCCACCGTCTGGATGATCGAGTTGTTCGGGGAACAGAACAGCTGGTTCGCAATTGCCCTAGTAGCGCCCTTGATCTGGATCTTTGGCGAAATTGTACCCAAAAGTATTTTCCAGCAACAGGCCAACACGATTACTCCCCGCGTGATTTTTATACTGCGCCTGGCTTCTTACCTATTCTACCCTATCCTTGTAATATTCACATTAATCACACGGCTGTTCACCTGGACTTTCGGGCAACAGATTCAGAATCCCTTCATCTTGCGGGAAGAGATCCTTACCATGCTGCAAATGCCGGCTGCAGAAGGAGACATCCAGGCCGTGGAAAAAACCATGATTCAGCGCATTTTTAGTTTTTCCGAGACGACTGCATATGAAGTCATGATTCCATTAATCGACCTGGTGGCCGTTGAGCAGGGAAGCACCAGCGGCAAAGTCGTTGATTTGGCACACCAGAAAGCACACAACCGCCTGCCGGTGTATGCCGATCGGGTGGATAACGTCGTGGGGGTGATCAACGCGCTGGAACTCCTCGATGTCGAAGCCCACAAACCCATAAAACCTTATATCCGGGATGTTCGATATGTTACCCCATCCAAGAATATCAGCGAACTCCTCATTGATCTGCGAAAAGACGGTGATACTGTGGCAGTTGTTGTGGATGAGTTTGGCGGTGCCGAGGGACTGGTCACCATGGAGGACATCATGGAAGAAATCGTAGAGAAAATGGAAGATGAATACGATATCGGCAAAAAACCGGTGCAATGGATACGAAAAATTTCCAAAAATGATTATATTCTGAGTGCCCGCATCGAAATCGACAGCCTGGAGGAAAAACTGGGCATCCAGTTCCCGAAAGGCAAATATGCGACCCTGGCTGGATTTTTACTGGAAAAGGCAGGTGAGATCCCTACGGCAGGGACTTCCATCAAGGCCAAAGGCGTCACCTTTACCATTGAAAGCAGCACCCCCCAGGCAATACAGGAAGTCCGGGTACAGTGGTGATACCTAAACCCTGTTGATCTTCATTATACGACTTTCCAAATTCTCCATAACAAAGCGACGGTATTTTTCCGGCTTCCAGACCGGGCTAATACTTTGCATCAGCCCCTCTATCCTGCCAATCTGGGTAGAAGTATCGAAGCGAAGCTTAACACAAAGAAAAACCCGCACATGTCCGTTATGGTTGTAAGAAGCGGCCCGGATGCCAGTGCGGGATCGGTTCGCATACCCTTTAGAATCAACGGAACCAGTCCGCCAAAACTCACAGCCACCAGCGTGTTAGCCGCCAATGCGCTACCGACAATCAATCCGAGCCAGGGGTTGCCTTTCCACAAAAAAGCTGCCGCACCCAATAGTAATCCAAGCGTCAGGCCGTTGATAATGCCAATCGCGGACTCTTTGGTCAACACGCGCAGCAGTTCACGGGGCCGCACCAATCCCAGTGTCAACTCCCGGATACTCACCGCAACGGCCTGGTTGCCGGAGCAGCCGCTCATATCCGATATAATCGGTAGAAAAACCGCCAGTACGATAGCCTTTTCCAGGGTGTCTTGGTAAAATGCGATAACGCTGGCCGCAATGATGTTAAGAACGATGTTAATGCTGAGCCACGACAGGCGGCGAGATGAGCGCTTGAACAACGGCATGGTTCTAAGTTCTTCCCCGCCGACGATACCGGCAAACTTTAAAAATAATTGGTTGTTTCTTTTGTTGGCTGCTTCTCTGGCTGCGGAACTCCGAACAACACCAACTAAATTTCCTTCATTGTCGGTTACCGGAACACCCAAAAAGGTATACTGACTGAAAAAATCCCTTAATGCCTGCAAAGATTCGCTGACATTGACTTTCAATGGATCTTTGATCATGACTTCAGCGATCGGTCTGCTTTTCGGTGCCAGCAGAAGATCGCGTAAACGGAGAACGCCGATAAGTTTGCCGGTGTCTGAAATCACATAAGCATACTGGATATCATAATCAGAGTAAACTTCACCGTGTTGGCGCAGGTCCTCTAAGACATCATTTATTATCATGTGACTGGTATAGGAAAGATATTCAGTTATCATCAACCCGCCGGCAGTGTTTTCAGGATAGCTCATCAATTGCCGGATTTCTTTGGCTTTACTGGGTTTGATATCCTGCAGTATCGACTCGGCATCATCTTCCTTGAGTTTCCTGAGGATACGGACCTGCTGATCGCTGCCCATTTCCTGAACAATCGGGAAGGCGTCAGCAGGGCTTATTCCCTCGACGATGCCGACCGCGCCCAATCCTGATATTTTTGAAATGAAAATAGCCGATTTTTCCGGCCCGATCAATTCAAGCAGGCGGGTTTGATCCTTTTGATCTAAGCGGGTTATAAAGCAGGCAATTTCTGCCGGTGATAAATTTTCAAGAAAAGCTATAATTCCCGGGCCATTGCCCGTCTGAAGCAAAGAGTAAAGGGTTATTTGGTTATCTTCCTTTTCTTTTTCAATTGCTACTGTCATATTATTTCTCCTCTCCACAACTGATCTTGCCTGTTTATTCTCCTGCACCAGAATCCCCTGGATGTCCAGCTTGAGAAACTCGGGAAAAAAGAGTTTTTGGGTGCGCAGCATATTCAAAATTTGTTCAAAAGAACGGGTGCTCTTTTCGAAATAAAAACTGCAACATAATCGGCCCCAATTTATGGCTGTCCAACTAACTGAGGGGTCGGGGAGTTTTTCCTGCCAACCTGCGATAATAGCGGAATGAATTATCAGCAGCGAAATCGTGCACTGTTTGAATGCATTAGGGAGCGTTGCGAAAGAACAGGCGGTAACCCAAACCTATCTTTGGGGCACGATGTTGTTTTTACAACACCTAACCTATTGTTTTAATGTCTAAGCGCTGTTCTTTGGCTACGACCCCTTATGCATGAGTTTGCACGATGCAGTCGCTGATGATTCATGCAGCCACCTCAGCCACCTCGTTAAAAAAACACCCCGACCTCTCAACTAACTAACAAACCGGATATTTTCCGTTTGCAATCTCCATACAGAATCTATTGATATCGCCGAACGCTTGATCGAATATTTCCTCGACTTCCTTTGATACACCCCGCAATGTCCGGCCCTTTTTCAGAAGAACCCGGGCATTGGCCATTTTGGGTGTGTCAATCGGTTGACCGATCTGGCTCAGCAGCACAACGTAAACTTCATTAATTCCTTCAACAGTTTGATATATTTTCTTTGCAATATCATAAGCAAGCAGGTTGTAAATTTTCCCCACGTGGCTGATGGGATTTTTCCCCGCTGCCGCCTCGGTGCCCAGGGGCCGATTTATGGAAATCAGACCGTTGACACGATTACCACGCCCCACCTGACCGGAGTCCGCATCTTCAGCCGAAGTGCCGAGCAGGGTCAAATAAACGCCGGATATTCCGCGGTCATCCCGATCCAGGGTGTTGTAGTGCAGCTGGATCGATTCAAAGATACCCGGATTGTGGCTTTCCAGAAACGATCGCATGGCGAGGTAGACGTGGTTCTTGCGCTCGAAGTAAGCCGCCACGGAAGGTATGAAACGGGCCACCAGCGGCATGGATACCGTTATGTCCAGGACCATCTTGTTTCTAAGTGCCATTACCTTCACATCCTCACCGGTTTCCGGGAAACGCTTTTTAAACGCTGCAGAATTTAGATGTTTTTCAAGCTCCAGCACCAATCGCTCGGCAGGTGAAAGGGGATAATAACCGACCGCTGCCGAGGTATCATTGGCTTCCCTCACTGAACCGGCTCTGGAAAATATGTCCGTCAGTTCACCGGAGCCTTCGGCCAGAACCACCCGGTATCGGACATCTTTTTCAGGATCAACAAAGCGCAGGTTTTTATGAAACCACTGTTTCGCCGATTCAACCGCAATGGCTTTTACGGGTATTTTTGTTGACTGGATTTTGAAGGTCGCCCGGTCCCCGATGATGAGTTCCATGGGTTTGGTGACGGTGCCGCCGCCGAATTTTTTCCGGGTACTCCCTGCTGCCAGAAGGGCCTTGTCGATATTGTGGTGGAGGATAGCGCCAAACTGCCTCAGGTATTCTTGGGACAGAGCCACTGAGATTGCATCCACGACTGCATCACAGATATAATCCGGATGCCCTTTGCCCTTGCGTTCAACTATTTCGACGCTTTGATGCGCCCTATCCCGGCCCCTGAGTGTTTCTACAAGAATCATTTATCTATTCCCCGGATTTCTTCACCAAATATTTTTAGCCAAACATTTTGCTAAAAAGACAACCTCCAATAATGCAAAAATTGTGCAACTATTTCAATTTCGCAAATTAAATTATGGTAAATCAGTATAAAATTAGCACGCTTTGTGCTATCTGTTTTAATGTTAAGATTAATGCTGCAATGAGAGTCCAGCACCTGAGAATTAGATTAAAAAAAATCATTAGATTCCGGCAAGGAGGCCAGTAAAGATATGACATTTAAACGAATCTCGATTTCGACCGGTGGCGGCGATGCGCCCGGGCTCAATGCCGTCATACGTGCGATCGTGTTATCTGCTCTCAATCGAGGCTGGGATTGCTTTGGCATCCGAGATGGCTACAATGGCCTGCTAATGCCCCAAGATTATCCACCAGGGGGTCTCATGCCACTGCGTCGAGATTCGGTGCGGGGCATCACCCACCTGGGAGGGACGATTCTGGGCACGACCAACGCCGGCAACCCGCTGCGTTTTCCAACCGTCGCCGAAGATGGGCAGGTCTGCGAAAAAGATCGAACGGATGAACTCGTATCCAGATTCAGGCAGCAAAAACTGGATGCATTGATCGCCATTGGTGGCGATGGCTCGCTGGAAATTGCATATGCGCTGCACCAAAAAGGGCTGCGGGTGGTTGGTATACCCAAGACGATTGATAATGATCTGGATAAAACCGTTATCTCCTTCGGCTTTGATACGGCGATTCACTTTGCGACCGAATGCCTGGATCGCCTGCACTCGACTGCCGAAGCGCACCGGCGCATAATGGTCGTCGAAGTCATGGGCCGCTACGCCGGCTGGATCGCTTTGCATGCGGGGGTGGCAGCAACGGCCGATGCAATTCTGATCCCTGAAATTCCTTTTGACATTAACAAGGTAGCCAATAAAGTGATCGAACGGGATCGCAGCGGCCGACGTTTTTCAATTATCGTAACAGCGGAAGGCGCCAGACCCAAAGGGGGTGAACGTTCGATTTTTACCGGGCAAACTCCGGGTCGGCCGGAGCGACTGGGCGGAATTGGACAGAGAGTCTGTGCCGAGCTGGAGACAATTACCGGTAAGGAGGCGCGTGCGGTCACATTGGGGCACCTTTTGCGCGGCGGTACGCCGACTTCTTTCGATCGCCTCCTCTCGCTGCGCTTTGGTGCGGCCAGCGTGCGCGCGCTGGAAGAGGGGCAATCCGGCATTATGGTTGCCCTCGATCCACCCACCGTAAATTATGTGCCTCTGGATCAGAGCATCAGTCGCGTCAGAACCGTTCCACTGGATTGCGATACCATTTTGACTGCCCGTGACTTGGGCATCGCATTTGGCGATTAGGTGCTTGCGTAGAACTCCATTTTGCCTTTTCAGGCAAAAAGCTGAAATGCCGGTGGATTCATGCGAGGTGTTTTGCGGCAAATTCCTTCAGCTCTAAGGCGACTTGATTAAAAACGGACACGTCCAGATCCGCTCTATGATTACTTGAATGATTCGAAGATATTGCTAAACGAGGACAGATCGATGTTTTGTTTCACCAGGCTTTCTCTGGCTATCGCGGCTTGCTGCTCATCGAGCGTCGGTCTTTGCTGCCGGTAAATGATTCCAACTGGAATCCGCTGCCCCCATTCCTGTGCCCTTTTAAAGGCGACCATAATATCACCCGTATCATGATCGGCATCATCATCAAGAGAGTAAATACGGTCGGAATACCATTTGAACGTGTTAACGCGGTTGAATGAGACACAGGGCTGGAGGATATCGATAAATGCAAAGCCCTTGTGCCCTATTGCTGCTTTGATCAAATCTGTCAGATGTTCAACTTCTCCGGCAAATCCCCGGGCAACAAAACTGCAGTTTGCGGCAATGGCCAGCAGCAGTGGATTCAGCGGTGGGCTAATCGTTCCGGTCGGTGCGGTTTTGGTGACAAAGCCCAATCCGCTGGTAGGAGATGTTTGGCCTTTGGTGAGACCATACACCTGGTTGTTGTGAACCAGATAGGTGATATCGATATTGCGTCGCATGGCATGGATGAAATGGTTGCCGCCCTCCGCATAGCCGTCACCGTCGCCGCCTTCTGCCAGTACCGTAAGTTCATGATTGGCCAGCTTTATGCCGGTGGCCACCGGCAGCGTCCTGCCATGCAGGCCATTAAAGGTATTGCAACGCAGATAATGGGGTGTTTTGGGTGCCTGGCCGATACCGGATACAATGACGATGTCACTGGCGTTTTTATCCAATTCGACAAAGGCTTGCTTGAGGGCTTTGAGGATCGAAAAATTGCCGCATCCCGGGCACCAGGCAATCGGATCATTACTTTCGAAATCTTTAAGCGTCATAAGCTTCTTGCTCCTTTAGATCCTTTCTTTCACCTGAGAGACAATTTCCTGGGGAGAAAACGGCCGTCCATCGTATTTAAGTATTTTGTGGAAAATCGGCAACCCGGTCTGCCTGGTGAAAAATTCGGCAAATTGCCCAGTGTAGTTGTTTTCCACGGCGAAGATTTTTGATTTCTTTTTAATTGTATTAATAAAAGACGCGGCCGTGAAAGGAAATATCTCACTGAAATGCATCATCTGGGCTGATATTCCGTCCCGGTTTAACAATTCCACTGCTTCCTTTGCGGCGCCGTAAAGGGAACCCCAGCTCAAAAGGACAACATCAGCTTTCTTTGAGGGGTAAATAAGGGGTGCGCCCATTTCATTGCGCAGGCCATCCAATTTTCGCATTCGCTTGCGGACCATGCGGTTACGTACATCGCTGCTTTCCGTTATGTGGCCCTCCTCGGTATGCTCATCGCTGTCGGCATACAGCACCGCCTGTGATTGCCCCGGTAAAACTCTGGGTGATATACCGGATTCATGCCAGGCGTACCGCTTGTAGTCCTTTACAGACGGTAGTCGATCATCAAATACAAGGTCGCCGCGATCAATCGAAAAACGGTCCAGCTCAAAATTATCCACAGTGGCATACGAATCATTCAAATGCTGGTCCCCCAACACAATCACCGGCGTCTGATACCTATCGGCCAGATTAAAGGCCTTGGCCATTAGGTAAAAGCACTGCTCGGCACTACCTGGAGCAAGCACCGCCCGCGGGAATTCACCTTGGGCAGCATGGATGACAAAATTCAGATCTCCCTGTTCGGTTCTCGTCGGCAGACCGGTGGCGGGTCCCGGACGCTGAGCAACAACTATCACGGCGGGAGTTTCGGTCATCGCGGCCAATCCCAGCGCCTCTGCCATCAGACAAAATCCACCTCCGGAAGTGGCGGTCATTGCCCGCACCCCGGCAAACGAGGCACCAATAACCATATTGATGGCGGCAATTTCGTCTTCAGCCTGTTCAAAAATGATATCGTAGTCATTAGCCTGTGAAGCAATATACTCCATGATCGTCGTGGCCGGAGACATGGGATACCCCGAATAGAACTTCAATCCGGCATAAATTGCACCCAAGGCCATGGCCTGACTGCCATTGAGCAGCATCTTTTTTTTTGAAAATGAACCGGGCGGAATTTTATCAGCGGAAACACCTTTGAAACTCTCCTGCACGCAATGGTAGCCGGCGTTAGCACTGTTTTTATTGTGGCTAACAATATCCGCTCCCTTTATCGAGAACTCCTCTTCAAGACGATCCAGCAGCGGTTGAAGGTCAAACCCGAGAAGTGCGAAAGCTGCGCCGGTGGCAACCGAATTCACCATGATCCGGCTTTTGCCGTGCTCCAGGGCAATTTGTTCCAGTGGAATGGAAAAAAAATTGGGGTTATCGGATTTGAATTCAGATTTGGTGCCGTCATAGATCATGACCCCCTCTTGGTCCAGGTTCGGAAGGTCTCGTTCTATGGCGTTTTCATCCAGACAAATCAGATAATCCAGCCTGTCGCTGACCGCATACACGGGATCTTCGTTAATTCTGACCTGGTCAAAGTTGTGTCCGCCCCGGATTCGGGATTCAGCATCTTGATTGATAAACACATAAAAGCCGTGACGGGTAAAAATTTTGCCCATGATAGCACTGATGGACTGAATTCCCTGGCCCGCCTGTCCGGCGATGCGTATGTTCACATCCACAGCCATGTTGATCCTCCAGACCAATAACAATTAACGCTGAACTGTGAATTGGGCGAAAACGCTCAATTCAGCTGCCAGCCAGCGAGTATAACCCCGCGTCGGCAGCACCCGTTAAGTCAGGTGAATGGCACTAGAAGCTATCTCAAATATACATTTTATCCGCCAGAGATCTTTGGCGGGCTAACGCCCAATTATCCGCCAGAGTACTTTGGCGGATTGCGAGCCTCCTCAAAATGCTCACATGATGTAAGGTTTAGCCCGTTGAGCCCGTTGGCCCGTTAGCCGGTTAACATTCGGATGGACTCCTTTTTATTACGGGCTGAACCGGCTTAACTGGCAAACCGGCTAACCAAATATTGCGCTTTATCCGCCGTTGTTGTGGCGGGCTTGTCCTTGAACGTAATCTGCATTTTTGAGATAGCTTCTAATATCAGGCGAAATAAAGCAATGTTTTTGTAAGACCTTCGGCTACCATGAGGTCCGCAGTCAAGGTCATTTTGGGGCGATCGCAAACAGCAAGTTATCAGAAAGGATTCCAAGAATCAAAATCTTTTTTATCGATTCTTTTTGCCAGGCTTTGGCTTCGGAAAATTTCAAAATCAATGCCGGGACATAGATGATCCTACATTCCCGGCATTGGTGAAAACAAAGGTTGAAATCTGATCGAACGGTTACCCATTGCGTGCTTTCCAGGAACTGACAGTTCTCTCATCAGGGCAAACGGAATGACGGTTTCTCACGTGACGATATGTTTGTGATTCTGGAAACTTGGGAGGGGAAAATTTGTGTCCACAACATTATGTGCAGGCCATGGAAGTGAAAAAGAGGGCGGAATGGATCAGATTTTGAAGAATTCTTTGCGGATTCCGTATTTCAACATCAACTTGTTTAACTGACGGGTCGTAATGCCGGCTTGATCAGCGGAGACTTTTACCTTTCCCCGGTTTCTCGAAAGAAGCTCTTTAAGATACTGTCTTTCAAATTCTTCGACTGTCCGTTTTCTGGCCACCGCCAGAGATGCATCCGACTGAATCGGTAATATGGCGGCTGCAGGATCATTTTCAAACAGTTCGTTGGGAAAATTTTCGGGTGTGAGTGCCGCCGTTGATTCCAACAGGTAGGCCCTTTCCATAAGGTTTTCCAGTTCACGGATGTTGCCCGGCCAGGAATATGTCTTCAGGGCTGCTGTGACGGCCGGATGTACTCGATTGATTTTTTTACCATAGGCACGGTTAATCCTTGTTAAAATCGTGTCGGTCAATAAAGAGATGTCTTCCTTTCGCTCCCTCAGGGGCGGCAGTTCAATGGGGAATACATTAAGCCGGTAATAAAGATCCTTTCTGAAGGTTCCGTTTTCACTCTTTTGTTGGAGATCGGCATTGCTGGCGGAAATAATTCTGGCATCGGTTTTGAACGTTTCTTCACTGCCTACGGGACTGAAAGTCCCGTCCTGCAAAACTTGCAGCAGTTTTATTTGCGATGACGGAGAAATGGTGCCGACTTCATCCAAAAAGATGGTCCCTCCTTTGGCAATTTCAAACTTTCCGAGTTTTTTCCGGTGGGCACCGGTAAATGATCCTTTTTCGTGACCGAACAGTTCGCTCTCCAGCAGGGTGTCCGGAATCGCTCCGCAATGGACACTTATGAAGGGGGCATCATGCCGCTGGCTGTGAATGTGGATCACTCGCGCCAACACGCCCTTGCCGGTTCCGGTTTCACCGCTGAGCAGGATAGTGGCCTTGGTTGCCGCCACTGCGCGGATTTTCTCATAAACTATTCGCATTGCGCTGCTTTCGGTGCGAATCATATCCAGTGTATCAGGTCGCCAGAACTTATCTCTTAAATAGTCGAGCTCCAGGTTTTTTATGACACTTTTTTCGGCAGACGCTGCAACCAAGCGGACTTCTCCGGCATTGAGGGGACGGAGAATGTAATCGCTGGCGCCGGCTTTTATGAGCTTAACGGTTTTTCGTATCCCCTCCGGCGGTGTCATCAAGATTATTTCTGCGCTGGCGTGTAGATTGATGAAAGGCTTCAGGGCCTCCTGGTAATCTTCGGTTTCAGTAAAAAGATCGATTTCTATGAAGGCTAGCGAGTGCTGTCTGTCCCTAAGAATATTGACTGCCGCCGCCCGGTTGTCGGTGGTCTCGACGGTGTATTCCGGGCCCAGAGCGGAAATGATTTGCTTGCTGTCTTTTTCGTCAGAGGAAACGACCAGAGCAGATTGCATTTTTTATTTTGGGGGATTATGATGTTACATGAATTGATTTAACCGATGATCTGCTAACATGTTTCACATACTATTATCGAGTGTGGATGTCAATGTGGGATAAATGTCAGAGGGTAATCCAAGGAATGGACGAAGCGCAGTGAAAACGGATAGATGGGCGGCTGCCTATTGGATTTCAAAAACTGCCAATGCCTTCTGGACCTTGTTCATCACCTGGATTCTCTGTTTCGGTACGTTCTTTACCCCAGCCATACTTGCTGCCTGATAGCTGGCCTGCCACAGGGGAGAGGTTCAATGGCGAACGTCTCCTCCTCTGGATATTGGCCAATCGGAACTCTAAGGTCCTGTTATCGATCGGGGAAGCGGCAGCAAAGCCTAAAACCGGGCAGGTTTGATAACGATTATGATGGATCCAAACCCCAACCGGTGAAGTTTCACGAACGTTGGGTTGTTTAAAATTCCGTATCATCCAGAGTTTTGCGGACACCTTTGATGGTGCTTTCTGACAGGAGCCGGTTTGCAAGAGTTTCAGCATCTGATAATTTCAGGGCGGAAATGAACTTCTGTATGCCCGGTAGAAACCCTGGATAGATACTGAGAATGCGTATTCCGATACCGAGTAAAAATGGAATATATTCCGGCTCATGGGCCATCTCACCGCATACCCAAAGCTCTTTTTTTTGCTTCGTTGCAGCCCGAGCTATTTTTGCAAGCCCTCTCAGGACTGCCGGATGATAGGGTTGATAATAGTGGGCGACTTTTTCATTTCCGCGATCGACGGCAAGCATATACTGGATAAAATCATTTGTCCCAATCGCTAAAAAGTCGACCGCGTTGGTGAATTCCTCTATAATTTCCAGCACGGCAGGTAATTCAATCATTGCCCCGATTCGGGGCTTGGGGTGATGGGGTAGATCTTCGCCTTCGAGTGCGCCGATGCACTGATAAACCTCATGTTTTGCCTCCCGGTAGTCATCCAGCGAAGAAATCATTGGAAACATAATCCGCACCGTTTCTGCCTCCCAACCGGCTCTTAAGATTGCCCGCAGTTGTTGACGGAATATTTCCCGGTGGTGCAGTGTGAAACGTATAGCTCTCAGTCCCAGATCGGGGTTGTCCTCTTTCGGGGTGGCCGCATATGCCGGCATTTTGTTACCGCCGAGATCAAGGGTTCGAATCGCCACCCCTTTTCCTCGCATACCATCAAACAGCTTTTTATAGACAAGATATTGTTCTTCTTCGGAAGGGACTGATGACCGAATCAGAAACGGAAATTCGCTTCTGTACAACCCCACTCCTTCGGCTTTCATTTCTCTGGCAAGGGAAAGGTCCCGGAGAATAGTGATGTTTGCCAGAAGTCGAATACGAACACCATCTTTTGTGTAGCTTTTGGGAGACATGAGTTTGGCCGCAGAAGCTGTATCCTGGGGTGACGGTTCATGAGCCGCATATTCCTGGACAATTGTTTCAGAGGGGTTGACATATATTTCTCCAACTCCGGCATCCATAATTACCGGTGTATCCGGGGGCAGATCCAACAACTCTTGCCGATCAGCAATAATCATCGGAATTCGCAATGACTGTGCTAAAATAGATACGTGGGATGTGATACCACCACTTAATAAGATAATTCCCTTAACTCCCTCGGATGCTAACTTGAGAACATCGGAAGGATATAACTCCCGGGCAATAACAATCCGATTTTCACCCCAAAATGACGTATCGTGATCGACCGGCTCGAAATTTTTCAGAATCCGTCCGGCAAGGTCTTTAACATCATTGGCTTTTTCCCTGATGTGGACCAACGGACTTTCTAAAAACAATTCGATGTATTGCCCAGCGACCCGTTTGACGGCCGCCGGTGGTGCGGTGCCCTCCCGGATCAGATTTTCCATTTGATCGATAAACCGAGCATCTTTCAGGATCATTAGATGCGCTGTAAAAATAAGCGAGGCACTTTCCGGCATTTGGTGGGCGAATCGCGCCTGGAGTTCGCTGATTTGATCAGTGGTCGCGCGAATCGCACGATTAAAGTCTTTTAGGGTATACGCAGAGTCGATTCCAGCGTTCGGATCGAGCAACATGTTATAAACCGTATCGAGCACCATCGCTAATGCATGGGCATAGCCGGGGGAAGCAACTTGACCTTTAATCACCCGGAGATCTTCAGGAATTGGTTTAGTGATTTGCTTCTCTCTTTTTCGATCGTGGTCTATCAAAAATCGTGCATTACCGATCGCCCCCGCCAGTTGTGAGGCAATGACCCGCATGGCGATGACATCAAGTTCATCAAAATAATTGCTTTTTTCGTGCTGTACCACCAAAACGCCAATTTTTTCTACCCCTCTGAGAATCGGCACCGACAGAAAAGAATCGAACCGATCCTCGTGGGCTTCTGCAAAATATTTGAATTTCGGATTGCGGCCGGCAAAAGCTTC
>CAMYNZ010000112.1 GCA_947259865.1 uncultured Desulfobacterales bacterium
AGCAGCTCGAAGTCGAATCGGCCGATGACGGCATGATTGTTGATATTTAATTTTGAGGTTCTGCTCCGAATTAGTTGGTAAAGACTGCTGCAGAGAGTACGCATGAGTTTTAGCGTTTTTTAATTAACCGCCCGCTCACTGTGTTCGCTCGACAGACGCTGACGGACACAGACTTTTGCCTCCGCGACCTGCGGAGGCAAAACCAGCAATCCCGCTGAAGCGGGATGCCATCTGCTTATCTGCCTGAAAGGCATGCGGGTTTTGCCCGGGCAAAAATGGTTTGTCTGCGCTATGTCTGCGTGGGTCTGCGGTTAATATATGTATTTCAAATAGATATGAATCATCGACTCGTAAATTACACCAACTCTTTTGGAGATGATCCAATTTCGAAATGGGGTGAACGGATGCTGACACTTGAAGAATTAAAACAAGAAAGAGAAATCATTGATGAGATCAATTGGGAAATGACTCCGGAAGAGGCCGTCAGACTATATCTGGAGTGGGGAAACAACTGGGCCCGGGGGGATGGATATGTCATCAGGTCCAAAGATGATTACACCCAATATTTTGTCGTTAATTGCTGGTCTAAGCCCTATTATATTTATCTTATTCGCCGCAACTCGGAAGAGGCGGTTGAGATTGCACAATTCGAGTTGCCGAAAAAATTTGAAAAACCGGTGTGTGAGCTCAAGGGCGTGTATGCCGTGGAAGCTGAAGTTAAAGACTGGTTAATGAAAGAGCTGGATGTCTAACGGGTTAGACAAAGTAGAAAACAAGAAAGGCAAACGAAGGCGCTGGTTGATATTAATCGGGCTGGCTTTCGGGCTGATGGTTTTATGGTATTTTGGCCTGGGTTTTTTCCCGGAACAGGAAAAAGAATTGCGCCAGCTGTTGCGTCAGGCCGTGGTACGACAATTTCCCGATCAGGCGGCTGAGGTGGCCAGCACCTACGGGTTGCATAAATTTCAAGCCAACGCTGCCATTCCTGGGGTGAATGCTCCTTTCAAGTCCGCGATTGTTTTAATTCATGGCCTGGATGATCCGGGCAAAGTGTGGATGAATCTGGCGCCTGCTCTGGCCGCTGAGGGTTTTGCTGTTTGGCTTATGCGTTATCCCAATGATCAACCGATTGCAGCGTCCTCACGGTTTTTTATGGATCAACTGCGGGATCTGGATAAAAATAGCTATCCTAAAATCAGCATCGTGGCGCATAGCATGGGGGGTCTTTTAGCCCGTGAGCTGCTAACGAGTCCTGAACTTTTATACCTTGAAAAGACCCGCAGCGGTCTGGTACCGGAAGTTGTCCAACTTATCATGGTCGGCACGCCCAATCACGGATCGGAACTTGCGCGGTTTCAGTTGCTAACCGAATTTCGCGATCAGTGGATCCATGCCACGGAAGGCAAGGGCCACTGGCTCAAATGGATTTTGGATGGGGCCGGTGAGGCTAAAATCGATTTGCTGCCGGACAGCAAATTTCTGACGGACTTAAATACACGTCCCCATCCTGAAGGCGTAAAAATGTCGGTGATTGCCGGTGTGGCCACCCCCTGGGATTCGGATGAAATCGACAGGTTTATCCATTCCGTTCATGACCAGGTGCCTGAAAATGAACCTCAAACACTCAGCGAGCTGGAAAAGTTTAGAATCTCCCTGACCGATAGCCTGGGTGATGGGCTGGTTACCGTAACTTCGTCACGGCTGGAGGGAATTCCGCACCGGATCGTTCGCGGTACCCATCTTACCATAATCCGCAATGTTTCAGAAGAAGATGAGCGTATACCGCCGGCGGTACCTGTCATCATTGCGCAACTCAAGCAGCGGGATTGAGCCTGTTAAAAACGGAATACTATCAATCTTTACCTTTTAACCGGTAAACGGGCTCAACCCTTTATCATGTGAACATTTTGAGCCAGCCCGCAACGCAGCACTGGATCTAGATGCATTTTTGAGATGGGTTCTAAAAGGTATAAGACGCCAGTAATGCGACCATAAAATCCCAGACTCTAACAACAGAAGGAATAAAAAGCCTTTCAGCGGGGGAATGCGGATTTTCAATGGTCGGGCCGAAAGATATCATGTCCATATTTTTATGTTTGGAACCAATGATACCGCATTCTAATCCGGCATGAATGGTCTGAAGCATCGGTGTTTTATCAAACAGCTTTTGATAAACCTCCTGGCTGCGTTTGAGAACTGCTGACGACCAATCCGGTTGCCAGGCCGGATAGCGGTTTTCATTCTTAATTTCCGCACCTGCCAGATTCGCAACCGCCTCAACCCTGACCGATATTTCTTCAAGCTGTGACATTACCGAACTGCGCTGGCTGCTAAGAATCTCCAGGGATTTGTCCTTAATTTCAACAGTAGCCAGGTTGTTCGAAGTTTCCACCAGGTTGCCGGGATCTTCGGACATTCCGGATACCCCGTGGGGCAGGGCCAAAAGCAACTGGATGGCTTTATGGGTGCTTTCCGGTGTTAAAGCGGTGTTGTTATCGGAATCATTTGCTACCGGGCTGATTGACAGGGCCAATGACGGCTCTGAGTTCTGGTATTCGCCCAAAAGTTTTTGTTCAAAATCTTTGATCACATTTTGAATGCCGGCAAACCTGGATGGCTTCAATGCGACTGTGGCTTCCGCATCACGGGCAATAGCGTTGTGCACGGTGCCGCCCTTGATGGACATCATCCGCATATCGGCTGATTTTGCCATCAGATACAGGGCGCGGGCCAGGATTTTATTGGCGCTGGCGCGATGTTTATGGATATCAATACCGGAATGACCGCCCCGCATACCGGATGCCGAAAGCCTGTAGATACTGTTTTTGGCAGGCAGTGGTTCAAAATCGATGGCGAGGCGAAGGCGTATATCTTCACCCCCGGCACAGCCGATGGTAAAGATCCCTTCATCTTCAGAATCGACATTTAACAGGATGCTGCCTTCAGCAAACTCTTGATCCATTGCTTTGGCCCCCAGCAATCCGGATTCTTCGTCAACGGTGAAAAGAAGCCCGATGCCGTTGTCCGCGCCCAGAGAGGTTTGACGTCCTTTCAGCCAATCCCCATCATAGACGCACTGAATGGGATCCGAAGCAAAATCGTGGTCGGAATCCTCTGTTTTCTCGCAGACCATATCCAAGTGGCCCTGGATGATAACACCGGGTGCATTTTCCGCCCCCTGGGTCGCTGCAATTTTTATGATGATATTTCCCGAAGAATCCTTACGGAAAGTCAGGCCTTTATCATTGGCCCATTGCTGCAGCCACTGTGATATCCGGGCCTCTTTTTTTGAGCACCTGGGGATTTTGTTAATCTGTTCAAAAATATTCAGAATATGATGTGTTTTATCTTCCACTTGATTTTCCTCCCGACAACGGTCTCATTTTTTATTTAATTCAGGGGTCGGGGTATTTTTTTCACGACAAGATGCCGGGTTGTTGCCTGCCAAGCCCTACAGCGGCAACTGCCTTGCATTTTATTGCTGGCTATTTAAAACTTTCACTCCAACAAGAACCGACGACGTGTTTTGCCTTTCTCGGTGGCAATAGCCCTCTGCCCATTAAAAGCATCAGGGCGATCATCTTGTCGTGCAGTCAACGGCCAGACCGTGCCCAGCACGGAATGCAGTCTTTCTGCGCTAAAAGCGGAGAGAGACGAAAGCACATTAGTGCTTTAATCGGTGTACTTGCAACCGGGTGCAGGGCAACCGGTTTGTATGGCAAGAAAAAAACACCCCGACCCCTCATTTAATTCGATAATCATCGCCAAAAAAGTTTAACGCCGGAGTGCTAATGCGCGGGTCATCATAATCTAGAAACATGCCGCTTAAATCATGGGGTGCCTTAAGTCCAAGCCAGGCTATCGTTCGAGCCGGTACATGCGGTGGCTCAAGTTTGCCGGTTGTCTTCAGATTTTGGAAATAGGCCGCCTGCTGGGGATGCATTTCCTTGGGACCCTTGCTGCGGAGCAGGGCCTGCATCTGCGTGTCTACCACCCCGGGGCGCACGGCTACGGCAGTCAAGGCAGGTTCTTCGGCCGCCAGGACGCGGGTGAAATGGTTCAAGGCCGCCTTTGCAGCACAATAGGCACTGCCGGATTCGATCACACGGATTGCCGCCCCGCTGCTTACATTGACGAGGCGCCCATCCCGTTTGCGCAATTCTGCAATTGCGGCCGTGGTCATGTATACCGGCCCCAGAAGATTGACCTCGATGTTGTGCCGCCATGCGGTCAGATCCGCCCCGGCCACCTTTGCCATGGGTTCAAATATTCCTGCATTGTTAACCAGGCCGTCCAGCCGTCCGAATTGTTTGATCGTATTTTCAATTGAGCGGCGACAGGCCTGTGCATCAGAAACATCCATGCTGATGGGGTAGGGGGTGCCACCGAGGCGGTCAACATCCCCGGCCACTTGATCGAGCAATTGTTTGGACCGTGCAATCAAGGTTACCCGGGCCCCAATCTTTCCAAGCCATCGCGCTACGGATGCGCCGATACCCTGCGAGGCGCCGGTTACGACCACCACCGGAGAATCTTTAACAGGGTTTTGCGATTGATCTTTGGCTGATAGGATCAATTGTGTCTCAACACTTCCTTTAAGCGCTCAACCAAAAGGATTGATTTCATTTCTTCTTTTGTTAACCGGTTCAAATAATCATTATCTTCAAAAATGAATTTACGCCATTTTTTAGGAAAGTCTTTCGAGTCTTTGTATCGCTTCTTTAAGGTCTCCAAATAATTCCCAACTTTTTGTCTTAACGCCTCAACCGGAATGCGCTCGATTTGTGAGTAAATATTTGCCAGCTCATCATCCTCGGGTAACTGCGGAAATTCGATTATATTTTTGAAAACTTCGGAAAATCGCTGAATGCCACTAAATATGTGCTTGCGGTTTACCAGGTTCAATTTGGCCCAGCCAGCACGGATCCATCTGAAAATTCCCAACCGTACCATGGGTTTCCGGGGGTCCGTTTCATAGTACACCGTCACGCCGATTGAATCATACATGTAGGATCGCACCCAACCCAGACCGGGTTTTGTCAACCCCGTCTCACCGGTGTAAATATAATCCCAATCCTGGTCTGTGCCCAGCACCAAGCCCTTCTTTCCCACCTCAGATTTGCCGCGTTGCTTTGATATAGAAACCATTGCTTTTTTACCGTGATGTTTAAAAAGGATCAGGGCTCTGTCCTGGTCGTAGGCGTAATAGACTCCCGTAAAGAGATCCGGAGTATTTACGACATATTCGACGCCTTTTACGGTTAGCGGGTTGTCCAGGTCAGACAACAAAGCCCACAACCTGGGCCATGATTGCTGTCCCTGGTCGGTTTCTTTCAGCTGGCAAATTCGGACCGTTGATGGCGCAATCGTGCAGTAAGGGATGTCAGGATTGTAGGCATAGCGGAGTATGTGCGCAAGACTCCTGTTAATGGACATACTGTAATAAGCGGAAGGAAGTCCCAATAATTTATCTGTATGGTGCAATTCGGAAACTGCTTTCGACTCAGCCACGAAATCCAGCAGATTTTTGATGCGCTCGGGTTTGAAGTTCCGTTGCTCATTTTCGGGTTCAATAAATTTCAGCACATACGCCAGTTCGCGAACGACATCATCGGGTAGTGGAATTTCTCTGACCTTGCCGGCCAGGGCAGACCCGATTGGCAGAATCAGCAGCAGGATATTACAGGTCAGGGAGAGTAATAATTTTTTCCACATGGGGCCGAAGTTTTGTCCTTTTTCGTATGATACAACACCCGCTGATAATAACAGATAAAAAAATTTGGAACAAGGGGTCTTGTATCGTCGACAAAAAAACGGCAGGTGGGTTTTGTGTATTTTGGCTGTTTGTGATAAATTTGGAAAAAATCGTGGCACATCAAGGCAGTGAAAAATCTGCGGTAATTTGTGTCCCATAAATTATTAACGAACGCCCCTAATTAACCGTTCATCCATTGAGGAGCTCCGAATGCAAAAAAGCTATGAACTGAAACCGGCCGAACTCAGATCCCTGTGTGACCCCAAAAGCTTCACCTTCAAAAACACTTCCGAAGTCGAACCGTTGGATGATGTCATTGGCCAGGAAAGAGCCGTACAGGCCATTGACTTCGGTTTGAACATGAAAAGTCCCGGATACAATATTTTTGTGACCGGAATCGAAGGTACCGGTAAATCTACCATCGTTCAGGATATCGTAAATGATTATGCTGGAGCCCTGCCGACTCCGAACGACTGGTGCATGGTTAATCATTTTAAGGACGAATATCGACCGCGGGCGATTGCAGTGCCGCCGGGTAAAGCCATCGCCTTCAGCAAAAAAATCAACAAACTGGTTGAAGATCTAAAAAAAGAAATACCCAAAGCTTTCGAGAGCGAATTATACCAGGAGAGACAGTCTGAAATCCAAAAGAAATACAGCCAGCTACAACGGGATATCTTCCAGCAGCTGGAGCAGTCAGCTAAAAAGAAGCAGATGCAAATTAACCAAACCAGAGCGGGCTTTCAGGCTGTTCCGGTTATTAAGGGCAAGCCGGTTTCTCCGGAAGAATTCCGACAACTGCCTACAAAAAGTCGATCCGTGCTGGAGGAGAAGCTCAATTTGATGCAATCAGAAATTGAATCTGCCGTTCGGGAGCTCAATAAAATTAACCAGGATTTGCGGGATGAAGTCGAAAAGCTTATTGAAGAGACAACCCTTTTCATTGTGAAAAATCATCTTTACTCCCTGCGGACTCAGTTTAAAGGGCACAGCGCTATTCTTACCTATCTGGACGAGGTTCAGGAGGATATCGTCGAAAATGTCGACGACTTTTTAAAATCCGAAGAAAAGCCCCCCCAGGCGGAAAATATGTGGCTGCGGGGGCTCAAAGACCCGTTGCAGCGCTACAAGGTCAACGTGCTGGTTGATCGAAGATTCCTCAAAGGCGCTCCGGTTATCTACGAGACCAATCCTACCTATAACAACGTCTTCGGCCAAATTGAAAAGCGGGCCTATCTGGGAACACTAAGCACGGATTTCAGCATGGTTCAGGCAGGTTCGCTCTTGAGGGCCGATGGCGGTTACCTAATCATGGAGATTGAACCTGTTTTAATGAATCCGTTTGTCTGGGAAGGTCTAAGGCGTGCCTTGCAGAACAAACTTCTTTCTATTGAAGATATGTCTGCCGAGATGGGTTACGGCAGCGCTTCACTGCGTCCGGAACCCATTCCCCTGGACGTAAAAGTGATTCTGCTCGGAGAGTACGAACCATTTCATATTCTTCAAAATTATGATTCAAAATTTAACAAGATCTTCAAGGTCAGGGCAGATTTTGACTATGAGGTGAAGCGAAACGAAGAAACCGTGCAGCAATATGCAAGATTTATCGCCCGGGTCTGCCAGGCAGAAAACCTGCTTCCTTTCACCCCCGATGGTGTGGCGGCAATTGTAGAGTTTGGCGAAAAATATGTGGCCCACAAGAACAAATTATCCATCAGATTTGGCCCTGTTCTGGGCGTATTAAAGGAAGCCGATTACTGGGCCCGCAAGGGTGATGCGGATAATGTTTCAGGTCAATACGTAAAAAGAGCATTCAATGAATACAGATTTCGATACAACCTTTACGAAACAAAAATTCATGAGTCCTATGTCGATGGTACGATTATGATCGACGTGGACGGCGACGTGGTCGGTCAGGTAAATGCGCTTGCTGTTTATCAAATTGGAGATATTTCTTTTGGTCGACCGTCGCGGATCACCGCTGAAACCTATATGGGTATGAAAGGTATTATCAATATTGAACGGGAAGCTAAATTGAGCGGTAAGACCCATGATAAAGGTGTTTTGATTCTCTCCGGGTATCTGGGCAGGACATTTGCTCAAAACTATCCCCTCAGTCTTTCGGCCAGCATAACTTTTGAACAAAGTTACGGTGGCATTGATGGAGATAGTGCCTCATCCACTGAGCTGTATGCCCTCATTTCCAGTCTTTCGGATATTCCCATCCGCCAGGCACTGGCGGTGACCGGATCCGTAAATCAAAAGGGCCAGATACAGGCAATTGGTGGTGTTAATCAAAAGATCGAAGGTTTTTTTGATGTATGTGAAGAAAAGGGCCTCAGCGGCCAACAGGGCGTTTTGATACCCACAGCCAATGTGAACAATTTGATGCTCAAAAGAGAAGTCATTGCTGCTGTCAAGAAGGGCGATTTCCATATCTATCAGGTTTCTACGGTTGAAGAAGGCATAGAAATATTAACCGGTGTGCCGGCCGGGAAAAAGGACAAAGCGGGCAATTATAAGCAGGGTACCGTGTTTGGTAAAGTTCAGGAAAAGCTGAAGAAATACCTGGAGCGATCCCTCAAGATGAAAAAAGAATTGGGTGATGAAGACGACGAAAAACACTAGCCTGAACAAGGATAATGTCCCGTAAATTACTTTGACATCCGATTTTTTGCCTGGAGCCCGGTGATGCCCGATCAATGGCCCAATAACCCATCGAACCCCTCAAACCGGCGCATCGTAATTGCAATCAGTGTCGCCAGTATTAGCCGGATAATACTCAATACGGCACGCCGCTTTGCTTATCCGTTTGCAGCGGTTCTGAGTCGCAGCCTGGGTGTGCCGTTGACTGCGGTGACTTCATTAATTGCCGTGAATCAGGCTACCGGGGTGTTGGGTTTGTTTTTCGGACCCCTGGCGGATCGTTTCGGCTATCGATTAATGATGTTGGGCGGTTTGAGCATGCTGGTCCTGGGTATGTTTGCCGCCGGATTGTTACCATATTACGGTGTTGTTTTAGCCGCCATTTTTCTGGCCGGTTTGGCAAAAACCGTATTTGATCCGGCCGTTCAGGCCTATACCGGTGAACGCATACCTTACCGGCGACGAGGGCTGGCCATTGGTTTGCTTGAATTCAGCTGGGCGGGGAGCACCCTGTTGGGGATCCCACTTATTGGTTTTCTCATGGATCGATGGGGCTGGCGGGCCCCCTTTTTTGCGCTAGCCGGTGCGGGTCTGGTGAGTTTGATGGTTCTGGGAATCCTGACACCCAAAGACGGAAGAATACCCTCCCATCGACCGGGCGCAGGTATCGGGACGGCCTGGAAACAGATTGTCCAAAAACGTGCGGCATTGGGGGCCTTGAGTTTCGGTTTTTTGGTCAGCCTGGCCGTTGACAACCTTTTTGTGGTGTACGGTGTCTGGTTGGAGCAAGATTTTGGTTTCAGCATTATCGCACTCGGATTGGGTACCGGTTTGATTGGTGTTGCCGAATTTTTGGGAGAGTTATTAACGGCTATTATGGGTGACAGAATCGGATTGAAACGGGCAGTTATTACCGGGCTTTTTTTGACCATTATCGGTTTTGTGTTGTTGCCTTTCATCGCCAAAACTATTTCATTGGCCCTTGTCGGACTTTTCATTATCTTTCTGGCATTTGAATTTTCAATTGTCGTATTTTTGTCTCTTTGCACCGAAATTATGCCGGATTTGCGCGCCACCATGATGTCGTTTTTTCTGGCCTTTTCGGGTCTCGGAAGAGTCGTGGGCGTTTTAATCGGCGGTTCTGTTTGGGTATTCGGTGGAATAGCGGCCACCGGAATGCTGTCTGCGGTTATTACAGTGTTAGCCATGATGGCAATGGTCTGGGGATTGCGGGGATGGGAGCACCGTTAAGATTATTGACTTAAAAATGTTTCAATTGCTTTGACGTAGGTTTTTTCGGGGTGAAGACCCAGGATGGAATGAATGATTACTTTGTCTTTGACAAAAGCGATATAGGGAAGTCCCGGAACTTTAAACAATTTTGAGAGTTTTTGGTTGTAGTCGTAATCAATTTTATAAATGCTAAGATCCTCTTTATGTTTTTGGGCTAATTCTTCAAGTAACGGCTCAAGGACTTTGCAGGGGGCACACCAGTCGGCATAGAACTCAAACAACAGCAAACGGTTTTTGGATGCCTCGAGGATCTCATTGAATTGCGCTTCATTTTCTATCACCGTGATAGCTTTAGAGGGTTTAGTTTTACCGCTGTGATCAAGATCACCTTTCTCGCAGGATACAACACCCAAAAGTATCCCCAGAAAAATTAAAGCTATACCCTTAGAGCTACAGCGTGCCTTGAACCTTTTACAGCAAGTCATGTCCGAATCCCGGGCCGTATCGGTGCAATTACTGGGATTTACTCTGGTTTTTCAACTGAACAACGAGTTGATCAACGGATTGCCCGTTGGGGGCCATGGCAACGGGATTTACTTTCAGGAGATCTTCCCAGGTACGGATGGCAGATTGTTGATCCTTTAGATCGTGCAGCAGCACGACACCTTTGTTGAAGCGTGATATTTCGTGGCGGGGATTTATTTCAATGGCTTTATCAAAGGCCTTAAGCGCTTCAGCGGGCTGGCGACTACGACGGTACATCACGCCCATGTCCGTCCAGACATCCGCATTTTGGGGATTAAGCTCAAGTGATTTTTTATAAGCCATAATGGCGCGATCATAATTATTGGTGTCAAAATACTGATTCCCCAGCTGGGTCCAGGCGTTCGCGTTGGTAGGATTTTTTGCGACTTCAAGTTCAAGCGCTGCGATCTCGGAACTCATTTTAGCATCAGCTGGCTGCCGCTGTTCAACCTGCGCTACTTTTCGAGGCGCGTCCTTGTATAATCCGTAAGCAATACCGGCTAAAAACCCGGCCGTGAATGTGATGAACGCCACCATCAGCATGGTTTCTTTTTTAACATACTTACGCATGTCTGTTTTATTTTGTCCCATGGATACCCTCGTGTTATGGTTATGTATCCTCTAAAGTTAACGCTTCAAAAACTCAGATCAAGTCTTTAGGTGCAGAAAAGACAGGTCCGATCAAGCGGGCCAAACTTGAGCAGCTTGCCGAACTCGATCGGACCTTTTCTGGGTCTTTTAACGGTTGGGTCTGGCGACCGGGACGTTTACCGGGCCCGACGAATTAATCCACCTTAAAAAACGCTTTGGCCTTGGCGCCGCACACCGGGCAGACGTCGGGAGCGTCGCTTTCACAGGTGTATCCGCATACCGAACATACCCAGTAGTCCACTTCCTCTAAGTTATCCAGGTTATCCAGAGCCTTTTGATAAAGGTCAGCATGAACCTTTTCAACTTCATTGGCATAACTGAAGCTGCGCAATGCGGCACTTTCATCCTCTGCTTTGGCCGTCTCGATCATTTCGGGATACATTGATTTGAATTCATGCGTCTCCCCGGATATAGCTTCCTGAAGATTCTCGGTCGTACTTCTTATACCTTTTAACGTTCTCAGATGCGCATGGGCGTGAACCGTCTCAGCTTCGGCTGCGGCTCGGAAAAGTTTGGCAACCTGTGGGTATCCCTCACGCTTTGCTTTTTGACTAAAGGCCAGGTATTTCCGATTGGCCTGGGATTCCCCTGCAAATGCATCTAATAGATTTTGTTCGGTCTTACTCATACAGTACCTCCTTTTTTTTGTTTTAAAACTTTAGTTATTTTCCACAGCCCAAGGAATTATTGCCTGGATTTTGCATGAAAATTGATGATAAAAAAAGATCATGATCCGATATGCCACCCCATGCAACCTGCATGACGCTATGGCTTTGTAATTACCCGCTTTATTCCCTTATTAACAAAATTCTCATTAATTTTCATACAAAATTCAGGTATCATACGGGTTCAGCTAGCGAACGGGGCATGAATTCAACCATGCCTGCAGTCCGCCGGATTCCGCACTATGCTTGAGTTGGCGACAAACCACAAGATCTGTCGGAAATGCCATTGACTCCGGTAAAGCATCCAGAGGAAAGAAGCGCGCATCACTGGCATCTGAACCGGCCTGCAGTCTTTCGATATGACCGTTGCCCCAAAACCAGATCCCTACGGTTTGATTATCCATGTCGTGAAAGTTTGAATGTACGGCAAAAACAGGTCCGATATCGACCTCAAGACTTGTTTCTTCTTTTATTTCGCGTATGGCCGCCGAGCGAACTTCTTCGTCCCATTCTACGTGGCCGCAGGGAATACACCACATGTCCGCATAAGAACCCAGTCTTTTCACAAGGAGTATACGGTTGTTTTTGTAAATAATAACGGCCACGCCGACCGTAGGGTTGCGGTAATGGGATCGGTTACAGTGCCGGCAGGACCGTTTTTTTTGACTACCTTCCTGTCGCACCTGCAGTGAATGTCCGCAATACGGACAGAACTTGAAATCCATTATTTCTCCGCAAGAACTGACGTTTGCAAAAATCTCTGTTGACCCCGGTCTTAAGGCCGCCGAAAATAGAATGCCATCACTTAAATAGGAATGGTTACTATTAAATAAATAGACAATTTAAGTCAAGCCCGCTTTTGCAGTGTCTGTTAAAAATTTGGCCTTAATTTTGACATAAATTTGATAATACTTAAATTGATAGTGTTAAAAATTATTGGCCGCTAATCATAGATGTTTTTCTAATCCTGCACAATTGATGATAACCGAAAATGATTTCCAACCATAAAATATACCGATTGATAAAACCCAACAGGCAATGGGGCCGTTTGCGAAGCTGCTTTGGCTATTGCATTGTTTTCAAAATGCTTTTGCTGCTCACACTATTTGGCCCGGTGCAGTCTGCTGTCGCTGTGAGCGTTCATCACGACCTTAAGATCAAAATTCACCCTCAGGAAAAAAAACTGACCGGAATTGACGATATGGAGGTTAGGCTCGAAGCTGCCGCTGCGATTAGTTTTATCCTGTCCGAAAAGGCTGGTCGAATAGAAGTCCTGGTTAATGGGGAACCGGTTAAGTTAATCTCAGATCGTTCAAAGCATCGGATACCATTGAAGGCCGATGAAAGGGCCGATTTGATCCGTGTCAGGGTGCTGTATTCAGCCGTTTTTGACGATCCGGTGCCCATTTTGCCGGTCAGTTTCGATAACCCCGGCTATGGGGTGACGGGAACCATCTCGGATAAGGGTACTTTATTGCTGGCCGGCGCTGCCTGGTATCCCGAAATCACCAATAGCCGTTCGACTTATAAACTTCACGTCGAAGCGCCCGCCGGTGTCCTGGCGGTTACGGCAGGGCACTCGTTGGGAACCAAAACTTACAACGGTGTGACCGCATCGACATGGGAAATCAACCATCCCGTAAGAGGGCTCTCTCTTTCGGCGGCGCGCTATATCGTGCGTGAACAAACCGTCGGCGATGTGGTGGCGGCCACCTATTTTTTCCCGGAAACCGATCACC
>CAMYNZ010000113.1 GCA_947259865.1 uncultured Desulfobacterales bacterium
GTTTTAAAATAAACACGGAATTCATCTTGTCTCAAAAAAAATACCCCGACCCCTGAACTTGGTAATGTACAGCAATGATAGCGGAATAATTTAGCAACTCCCGATTTTTAAACCCTGGCCACTCAGCCAGCGGGTAATCTCTTCAACAAGCATCGGATAATATTTTTCCGAACCTCCCAGACCGCGCCTTCCAAAAAAATAATTTATTTCCAGGAAAAAGGATTCCTGATCATCCGAAAAAAGAAAATCAAAACCGGCCAGATCAATATTGGTTTTTTTACAAAATGCATTTGTTTCCGATACGGCCAGCGCCTGCAGTTCGGGATCGGCATCGGCATCGATAATAGCCCCTTTTGCCAGGCTTGCATGAAAACGATCCCTGTTTTTCTGGACACGCCAATATGAAATTCGCTTTTGTCCGATCACAGCCACCCTGAGGGTTCTATTGGGATTGGGAATAAATTTCTGGATAATAAATCCCATCTGGTCGGTGCCCTCAAAAGCAGCGGCCCTCTGGATGGCGTCATGCAGCTGCTCGCCGGTTTGGATTAAAAAGACACTTTCACCCTCGCCGCCCCAATTAAACTTAAATATCATAGGAAACGAAAAAGAAAGGGTGGGCAGAGCGCCATGATATAGTTTCTTAAAGCAATCCACTGAATCAAAGATTTCGGATACGGGATAATTGACCTTGTTTTCGTAAAACAAGCGTATTTGACCGATTTTACCCGGGTAACCAAAGCGGGTATCATAATTTGGAAAAACACGCCTACAATTCTGACGTGCTAATCGATACAGTGATTGATCGCAACCTTGCGGCAGAATCACGGCATCGGCCGCCTGAATCGCTGAGCGGTCATCCGCAGTCGGTTTTCTGCCGGCGCAGATAATATTTTGGTCGGCCGTAAATATGGGGTGAAAGGAAAGAATCATACATTAACTATTTAATACCCAAATTTCTTCAATGCTCTGGTATCCTTACTCCAGTTTTTCTGAACCCTGACAAAAATTTTTAAAAAAACCTGGGTGCCGACCATCTGCTCAATATCTTTGCGGGCGGTCTCGCCGATAGATTTCAGTTTGCTTCCCTTTTTGCCGATTATAATGCCTTTTTGGGATTCGCGCTCAAGGTGTATCGTCGCCTGAATTCTGACAAGGGCGCCGTTTTTTACCGCAGCATATGAGTCAACCGTCACAGCGGTGGAATAGGGTATCTCCTGACCGGTTAAGCGGAATACTTTTTCACGAATTATTTCAGCGGCAATGAACCGTTGCGGTAAATCAGTGATTGTATCCGCGGGATAAAACGGTGGACCCTTGGGCAAAAGTGACGCCATGGTCTGAATGAGTTCTTCAACCTGAGCGCCGGTTTTGGCTGAAATCGGTATGATCTCATCAAAAGGATAGACGCTTGCCCAGCTGTCGATAATTGTAAGCAATTTGGGTTTTTCGATGAGATCTATCTTGTTGAGGGCTAAAATTACTGGACGTTTGTGTGGTTTTATATTCTTTACCATCAGGCCTTCCGAACTGGGATCCGGATGGGCCACATCCAAAATAACAATCACGAGATCGACATCGGCCAGGGTCGAAAGCGCTACCGCCACCATCCTGGTATTCAAAGGATCTTGGGCCAGGTGCACACCGGGCGTATCGATAAATACGAGCTGGGCCGCAGACCTGTGAACAACGCCGATGATCTTGTTGCGTGTGGTCTGGGGTTTTTTTGAAGTAATCGAAATTTTCTGGCCCAGCATTCGGTTTAAAAGCGTCGACTTGCCGGCATTGGGCGCTCCGATTATGGACACAAAACCGGATTTGAAGTCGACATTGGGCCCGTCATTTGATTTTAGGGACATCGGTTTCTAAAAATCCGTGTTTTTGTAAACATTCCCTGGTTTCATTTGGGCCGTACAGGGTTGTTTTGAAAGAGAAACGCCGAATGATAAACTAACCTCCAATACCGAACATTCAACACCTATTTGTGTTTCTTTATCTTTTCCCATTCAACACTTGTCCGCCTTCGGAGGATTCGATGTTGGATGTTGGATGTTCGACCTGCCCGCAATGCCTGGAAACCAGTTTGAAGCCAATTTAACCATTTAATTTATATGTCCATGTTTACACCAATCCATCGCACTATGCATGGCAGGCGGGTGTTCTATTGTTTTTAGTAAACTTTCCACAGTCCCCCTTGGGTAAGATGCCGAATCCTTGGTCTTCAGGACAAATTTAGCAACGCCGTGATAGCCCGCCAGACCGCCTCTTTGCCCTGGCGCGATTTGGCCGAAAATAAAATGAGATCCTCGTCAACTACAGATAGTACCCTAGCAATCAGTGCTTGGCGTAATTTTTGTTTGGCTTTTGAAAGTTTGTCTGACTTTGTCAGTACCAGGGCAAATGAAATCCGGTTATGATCAAGCCAATCGAGTAAGTTGAGTTCCGCCTGACCGGGTGTCCGCCGAACATCCAAAATGAATACCACACCGTTTAGCGTGGTTCGGGTGGATAAATAGGTTTCGATCATGGATCCCCAGTTTTTTTTTAACGCGGCCGGTACCTTGGCGTAACCATAACCGGGGATATCCACAAAGGTAATATTCTGATTGATATTAAAAAAATTAATGAGCCGGGTCCGGCCCGGGGTAGAACTCGTTTTTACCAGACGCTTGCGTCCGATGAGGGTATTAATCAGGGAAGACTTTCCTACATTGGACCGTCCGGCAAAGGCGATCTCGGGTAAGATCGCCGGCGGATATTGGGACGGCTTGACGGCACTTTTCACGAATTCAGCGGACTTTATGTTCATGTTTTGGTCGGGTTCGATTCATGGTTCGGAGCAGTGAAGGTTTGGTTCAGATATCTTTCCAGTCTAACCATCCCTTCTTTAATATTTTCCAGTGAATTGGCATAGCAAAATCTCAGGTAACCTTCGCCATTCTTTCCGAAATCAATACCGGGGGAAACACCGACATGAGCCTTTTCCAGGATGTCAAACGCCAGTTTATAGGAGTCAAGGGAAAGATGCCGGGCATTGGCAAACACGTAAAAAGCCCCGGTAGGTTCCACGGTAATTCCGAAACCCATTTCTTTTAAGCGGCGAATAATATATTTTCGTCGCTGGTCATAAATTTCTTTCATCCGGAGCACATCGTCCGCGGCATATTTAAGGGCGGCGATACCTGCCTTTTGAACCATGGCATTGGCTGAAATAAAAAAGTTCTGATGTACTTTTTGCATGGGGCGGATAAACGCTTTGGGCGCGATTACGTAACCCAGGCGAAGCCCGGTCATTGCAAATTGCTTTGAAAACCCGTTCAACACAAAGGCATGATCCGTAAATTCGAGTATCGAGTGTTCCTTTCCCTCATAAACCAATCCATGGTAAATTTCATCGGATACAACATATGGACCCTGCGAACCTTGGGCAAGCGCTGCAATTTCCTGCATGCGGCTGGCCGACAGCAGATTTCCGGTCGGATTGGAAGGCGAGTTGATGAACACGGCCTTTGTCTTTGAACCCATTTTTTCCCGTATAGTCTCAGGTTTGTATTGAAAGCCATCTTCCTCATAGACCGTTATGGTAACCGGCTTGCCATCCACAAATTTGATGAAATTAGGATAACAGGCATAATGGGGATCTGAAATGATGACTTCATCATTTTTTTCCAACAGGGCAGAAAACGCCAGAAATATGGCCGGGGAGGAACCGGAGGTAACAATGACCTGGTCCGGATCTATGGAAACCTGATAGTATTGCTGATAATATTCACAAATGGCTTCCCGAAGTTCGAAAATCCCCAGGCTATGGGTGTAATGGGTAAATCCATCTTCCAGCGCCTTGCAGGCAGCCTCCTTGACACATGGCGGCGTGTCAAAGTCTGGTTCGCCGACTTCCAGATGAATGATATTTATCCCGGCGCGTTCCATCTCATGGGCTTTTTCGAGCACATCCATCACAATGAAAGAGGAGATATCCCGGGTGCGTTTGCTAATCATGGTATGAAATTCCTTTATTAAGTTGCTACTGACTTGAAGTGGTTTGCAAATCAGCTAGTGGGCCTTAATGGGGTTTTGAAACTGCTTCTCGGCAGCTAAACCACCTTATTCAAGGGATACTCTATTATCCCTTCGGCACCGTTTTTGAGTAGTTCCGGAATTAGATCTCTCACGATGTCGGAATTTACAACCGTTTCCACGGATAACCAATCTTTGTTGTATAGATGGGCCACTGTGGGTGCATTTAAACTCGGAAGCAAGCCAACCACCTTATCCAGGTGTTTTTCAGCAACATTCATCTTGAGACCGACCAATTGTTCGCCGACAAGTGCACCCTGCAGCAGGAGAGCAATATGTTCAATTTTTTCTTTTATATTCGGTTTTTTCCAGGCCTGATGGTTTACAATCAGCTGGGTGTTGGTCTGCATCAATTCGTGAATAATCCGCAAACCATGGGCTTTTAGGGTACTCCCGGTTTCCGTCACTTCCACGACTGCATCTGCAAGGCCGGATACCACCTTGGCCTCCGTAGCGCCCCACGAAAATTCAACCGAAACCGTTATGTTTCGTTGGGCAAAATATTTCCGGGTATAATTCACAAGCTCTGTTGCTATTGTCTTACCCTCAAGATCATTGATATCGCCGATATCGGAGTCATAGCGAACAGCAACAACCCAGCGTGCCGGTCGTGAGCTCACTTTTGAATAGACAAGATCGGCAACCACGCGGACATCCGATCCGTTTTCGGCAATCCAGTCCATACCGGTTAGCCCGGCATCAAGTGTTCCGTTTTCAACGTAGCGGGACATCTCCTGGGCCCTGCAAATGGCGCATTCTATGGTTTCATCATTAATTTCAGGAAAGTAACTTCTTCCATTGACATTAATCTTCCAACCGGAGCGCCTGAACAACGCAATGGTGGCGCTTTGCAAACTTCCTTTAGGGATCCCTAACTTTAACGGGTTATTCATTTATTATAGACCTCCTTGGGGTCAAAATCAGGCTCACCGATGATGTGTACCGACCCATTTTCAACCTTTCTAAAAAAACAGCTTTTATACCCGGTATGACAGGCAGCACCGCCGAGTTGTTCTACTTTTAAAAGAACGGTGTCATCGTCACAATCGATCCAGATTTCTTTTATATTCTGCCGGCGACCGGAAGTTTCGCCTTTAATCCAGATTTTCTGCCGGCTACGGCTGAAATAGGTTGCCACACCGGTACGCAGGGACATCTCCCAGGCTTGGTTATCCATATACGCAAGCATCAATACTTTTCCGGATTTAACATCCTGAACAATGACCGGGATAAGACCACCGGTTTTTTCAAAATTAAGTTTGGGCATGGGCTAAACCTTGGATACGGTTTAAAAGCCTTTTGCTTGCACCGGTGTTCATTTTGAGGATTTCGCTGAAGCAGGTGTCTTTATCCCAACATGCGCAATAGCGCTCGCAAAAACCTTACAAACAGTATGTTTTTTATTAAAAGTAATTTGGAAAACACTGCAGAAGTGGTTTGAAAATTCCAGGTTAGGCTCAGGAGCAAGGCGCAAGCCGATGAAAAAGCGCAGCATACACGGTAGTATGTGAGCATTTTGCAGAGGTTTGCAACGCAGCTATTGGACCTAAGATGGGATTTTGAAACCACTTCTAGTGGTTTTTCAGTAAACTATGCTCAGTAACCATAACACGCAACAATGTCAATTTCTTTTTTTGAGAATCGTTCTAGCAGCTTGCTTAAAAATTGGAAATTTGTTATTGGGTACCTCTGATATTGGAATCATCCATGGCCCACCCAAAACCTGGGAGCTGAAAGATAATGCCAAAACCCAAAAGTACGTCCGATATACTCAAAAGGCGTTCTAAAATAGAAAAAGGCGGCATTGTCCGGTTTATTATCCGTTTGGCAATCTGGGGAGCTGTTTCTGTCATTGTGGTCGGCGGTCTTGGACTTGCGGGTGCTTATTTCTTTTTGAGTGAAAGTTTGCCTAAAATTACCTCCTTAACCGATTACCATCCGTCCGTCATCACCGAAGTATACTCAGAGGACCATAAAAAAATAGCCGAATTTTACAAAGAACGTCGAATTGTGATTCCATTGCCTGAAATGCCCGAAATGCTTACCGAGGCCTTTGTGGCCGCGGAAGATGCACGATTTTATAAACACAGGGGAATTGATCTTCTGAGTATTATGCGTGCCTTTTTTAAAAATATCGAAGCCGGCACGATTGTCCAGGGCGGCAGCACAATTACCCAACAGGTAACAAAATCGTTTTTTTTGACACCCGAAAGAAGTTATACGCGTAAACTTAAAGAAGCCATTTTAGCGTATCGCATTGATAAAGCCTTTAATAAAGAACAGATTCTATATTTATATCTCAATCAGATCTATCTGGGACACGGTGCCTATGGGGTTGAAGCAGCCGCCGAGAATTATTTCGGAAGATCAGCCAAAGATATGAATCTGGCAGAATGTGCCATGCTCGCCGGATTGCCCCAGGCGCCCAGCCGGTATTCGCCTTTCCGCCACCCCGAAAGAGCCAAACAACGACAAATCTACGTTTTAAACCGGATGGTGGCCGAGGGCTATATCACCAATATTCAAGCCACCGAGGCCATTAATACCCCCATGGATATTAAACCCCGGCGAAATCTGTATATTGAAGAAGTCCCATTTTTCACGGAACATATCCGTCGCTATATCGAAAAAGAATTTGGCACCCAGACATTGTATACCGAAGGACTTAAAGTCTATGCGACGGTTAATTTAGATTCTCAAATAGCGGCCCGGGAAGAAATCGATAAAGGATTAAAAGCCCTGGATAAACGTCAGGGCTATCGGGGTCCATTGAAACATCTTGAGCCGGAGGAAATCGAAGCATTTTCAGGAGAACTGCAGACCAAACGCGATGATGACCCCCTTAAAATAGGATTGACCACCCAGGGTGTGGTCATAAAAATTGATGACAAGCTTAACACTGTTACGGTTCGAATGGGTAATTCCCAGGGTATTATTGAAATTGCCGACATGGGATGGGCCCGAAAACCCGACCCGGATGTCTCCTACCGTGAAGACGCCGTGAAACATCCCGGAAAAGTGCTCAACGTGGGCGATGTAATTTTGATCCGGGTTAAAGGCCAAAAAGCCGATGCGGCGGAACTATGGGAGCTTGCTCTGGAGCAAGACCCGATAGTCCAGGCGGCCTTGCTTTGTATTGAAACCGAAACCGGGCGGGTCAAAACGATGATCGGCGGAAGCGATTTCAAAGAAACTCAGTTTATCAGGGCCATACAATCTCGGCGGCAACCCGGCTCGGCCTTTAAACCGATCGTTTATGCAGCAGCGATTGACATGGGCTACACACCGGCAACCATCATTATTGATTCTCCCATTGTTTTTCAGGATGAAGAAATGGACTTCAAGTGGAAACCTAAAAACTACGGGAAAAAATTCTACGGCGAAACTCGTTTTCGTACGGCCCTGGAAAAATCGCGTAACGTGATAACAATCAAGATTCTTCAGGATATCGGCGTTGATTATATTATTGATTACGCCCACCAACTGGGTATCAACTCGAACCTGAACCGGGATCTTTCAATCGCCCTGGGCTCATCGGGGATTTCTCTGCTCGAGCTGGTTGGTGCCTATTCGGTTTTTGCCAATCAGGGCTATCTCGTCCAACCCTGCTTTTTCACCAAAATCGTTGACCGGGATGGTAATGTAATCGAAGAGTGTGTTGCCGAGAGAGAAAAGGTCATCGAAAAAGATACCGCCTATATTATGACGAATTTGCTGGAAGGCGTGGTTCAAAAGGGCACCGGTTGGAGAGCTAAAGCGTTGGGTCGACCGACGGCGGGCAAAACCGGCACGACCAACGATCTTTTTGATGCCTGGTTTGTGGGATATACACCCCGCTACATCACCGGTGTGTGGGTTGGTTTTGATGAAGAAAGTTCACTGGGCGTCCATGAAACCGGATCCCGGGCCGCCAGCCCGATATGGGTCAGTTTTATGAAGCGAATACTGGCCGATAAACCGGTTCGTATTTTTCAAGAGCCGGAAGGTGTTGTTTTCGTTCAAATCGATGCCAAAACCGGACTTCTTCCCGTGCCCGAGTCTGAAGAGATCATATTTGAAGTTTTCAAGGAAGGTACGGCCCCCACCGAGCACACCAAACGGCCGGATGCGTTAACCGAACCGGAAGATATATGGAAAAAAGACATGTAGACACGCCCCCCTTGGTTTCCGCTCAGCAAAATCTCCTTCAGAGGATTTCACCGGTATTTACAGCTGTGAGAAATTAGTATGAAACTTCGCACCATTCTGATGATTTTGTCTTTATTGGCCTTTTTATCTGCATCCGCCGGCGGGTATCTGTATTATTCATCTTTAAAAGAGTCGGCCTTAAAAGAGGCTGAGCGGCAGGCTGTCGCGCGGGTGCAGATGATCAGGAAAAATATTTCTTCGTTCCTGTCCGAAAACATCAAACCTGTCCGTACCTTGGCAGGGATAAAGGAAGTAAGCCGCCTCTTTGTTCATGCAGATGCTGATTCCCGCCAAAGGGTCAATACCATTATTGATCATTTTCGGACCACCCTGGATGCAGATGTCTGTTATTTGATGGACCTCAAAGGCAACACCGTCGCCACCAGTAATCGGGACGCGGATGATAGCTTTTTGGGAAACAATTTTAGTTTTAGACCCTATTTTCAGCAGGCCTTAAAAGGGGTCCCGACATCATACCTGGCTTTGGGGATAACCTCGAGAAAACGGGGTGCGTATTACAGTCATCCCATCTATGCTAAAACGGGTGAACCACCGATCGGAATTGCAGTCATAAAAGCCTCCATCGAGCTTATTGAAAAAGAGTTGGTCACAGAATCTGATGAAATTGTCCTGGTCACAGATCCCCAAAGCGTCGTTTTCATTTCCAACCGTAAAGAATGGCTGTATCATTCCTTAAAAAAGCTGTCTTCTGATGAAATATACCAAATTGCCCGGTCACAGCAATTTGGTATGGGACCCTGGGATTGGACGGGCATAACGGCAAAAGATGAAAAATCTGCTATCGACGGCAAAGGGGATGAATATTTGATGCACCATGCGGCGCTGGATAATTACCCGGGCTGGAAAGTCATTCACCTGCGCAGCCTCAAAGCCATTTCAAAAACATTTTCAGATCCGCTCTTCAAAATTACACGGCCTTTAATCCTGACGTTGAGTGTACTTGTGTGTTTATCGGTTTTTTTACTCTACCGCAAAGCAAGCGAAGAGATCCTAAAAAGACAATCGGCCGAAAAGGCCCTGCGTGAAAGCGAAGCGCGCTACCGTTCCCTCTATCACAACACACCCGCCATGTTGCATTCAATCGATACCCAGGGCTGTCTGGTCAGTGTGAGTGATTACTGGGTCGAGATTCTCGGATATGGGCGTGAGGAAGTGATCGGACGAAAACTAACCGATTTTTTTACCGAATCATCACGTTGTTATGCCGAAGAAACGGTGATCCCCAATTTTTTCAAATCCGGTTTCTGCAAGGATATTCCCTACAAATTTATAAAAAAAAATGGCGATAAGATTGACATACTCCTATCCGCCATCAGTGAACAGGATGCACAAGGAAAGCCGATACGATCACTTGCGATTTGTATTGATGTCACCGAGCGCAACAGGGCTGAAGCGGCACTTAAACGGGCAAAGGATGAGCTTCGGCGCTATTCCCTGAATCTGGAGCGGCAAGTTAGAAAGCAGACGAAAGAAATCACGAGTATTCTCGAGTATACCCCCGCGGTGGTATATATCAAAGACAAAGACGGACGCTATGTTTTGGTCAATTCCCGTTTTGAGGAGTTATTTGCCGTAAAGATTCAAGCGGTTCGTGGCAAGACCGATTACGAAATCTTCCCCCGGGAAGTGGCCGACCAGTTTCGCAGCAATGAATTGCGCGTCCTTTCCGAGAATCGTTCCTGTCAGGTGGAGGAACAGGTTCCTCAAAAAGACGGCCTTCACACCTATCTAACCGTTAAATTTCCTGTTTATGATGAAGCCGGTGCTACCAGCGGTGTATGTGGGATTTCAACCGATATTACGGCCGTCAAAAAGGCTCAGGATCAGCTCAGGCGGCTTTCGGGCAGTATTATGGCCAGCCAGGAAAAAGAGCGCTCGGCACTGGCCCGGGAGTTGCACGATGAACTGGGTCAAGTGCTGAC
>CAMYNZ010000114.1:0-19369 GCA_947259865.1 uncultured Desulfobacterales bacterium
GACACCTTTGGGTTACCGCCTGTTCTTTGGCAACGCTCCCTAATGCCTTCAGACAGTGCACGATTTCGCTGCTGATAATTCATTCCGCGATTATCAAAGATTGGCAGAAAAACCTCCCCGACCCCTGATTTAACTGGGACGTCAGTTTTGATGATGAGATCTGTTCTTTATGCCTTGATTCTTTTGGTTTCTTTCGCCCCCCACTGTTTCGCTCTGGTCTATGTGCAAACAGATGGTCTGCTGTTTTACTACCCTGTCGAAGAAAACGGCATTGCCGAGCGTTTGATCCAAAAATATCCGGCTATGATAGATTTTCTTGAGCAGCAGGGCTTAGAATTCAAATTTCCGCTGCATGTCATATTGGATGATGATCTCGATAGGCCTGCTGTTCGGACCCACATGATTCCGCACCGAGAAATCCGGATACCGATACGCGCTCCCGGGGTATTGGAAGATGGTTATACTGACGCTGACCCCTGGGCTTATTTTTTTTTCAAAGGCCTCTGCCTTCAGGGCATTTATAATATTCGTTCCGGTATACCCGCCCGTTTGCATAAAGTCTTCGGTGAAATCATTTCTCCCAATATTATCATTCCTGATTGGATCACGGATGGAATTTGCCACTTGCTATATGCCCGGTTCAAAAATGAAAAAATGGAGGACCCTTTCCATGCCGCGATTCAGAATGCAGCCCCACCACCGGAAATTGACAAAATCAGCAATCACCCCGGAAAATGGCCCGGCCACTATGGGTATCGGATTTACGGCCGGTCATTTATTAAATGGGTAAATCATCATTACGGCTGGGACCGATTGCTTGATTTTATCGAGGTGCATGGGGCCGGTATCCTTCCCATTGAGATAGATTTCAAAGCCAAAAAGAGCTTTGGCAGAACCTGGAGTGATCTTTGGCAAACATATAGATCTGACGCTAGGGGCAAATCAAAAAATGATCAGGGCCTCCTGATAACCGGATATTGGAGTAACCCGTTGGTATATTGGAATGTATCCGGGGTGTATCCCGGGATAAAAAAGGTTCGATTCAGAGGTCGATATGGATATATCGATGCCGACAATACCCTTTGGCTTTCTGAATATGACACCGAGGGTCTGGCCCAGATTATTAGATATAAGAAAGGTATGGCCATCCCATTGAATTTAGAGCATGCCTGGGATCCGGGACCCGGGGGTGTGGCCGTCACCCGCAGCGGTCATCGACCCCATCTAATTCTGCCTGCACCCCCCAAAACGGGTGCTGCCAAATATTTAAAGCGCACCGGAACCGACTGGCGACGTATGCCGGCACCGCCCGGAACTCTACAACTGTCAGGTCCTGTTCAGGATGAACAGGGCCGTGTGGCGGTGGCCGCAAACAGTCAGGGAAATTGGGATATATGGCTGTATGACCGTAAATGGAAATGGCACCGAATCACCAAATCGCCATCCGTCGAGATGGATCCCTGGTGGGAGGGTGATCGTCTTGTTTTTTCATCCAATATCTCAGGTACTTTCCAGATACATGATGCTGAGATGCAAAAACTTAGCGATTGTAAAAATGGCGCTATTTTACCCCGGGAAGGCAAATATTTATGCCTTGTACCAGACGGCTGGCAGGTCATGTCGTATTCGGTCGAACAACGCCCCGGAAAAATGATCAAGCATCCGGCGGAAAAAATCCAACCTGACGATCCCCCAATTGATACCCTGAAACCCAAAGCTTACAATGCTTGGAAAAGTATTTGGCCCAACTATTTGGTGCCGGATATTTTTACCGACGCCACCGATCTCCAACTGGGAATTGCAACCAAGAGCCGGGATGTAACCGGAGACACCACCACGGATGGTGGCCTGCGATATTCCTTCAGCTCTGATTATCTCTCTTTGCGCCTGGGCTTCAAGACAAAGGATTTTGGTGCCCGTTTTACACGGTACCCTTTGGATTATGAAACCGGTCTGGATACAGGGGTGGAAGAATCCAGAAACGAGATCAAGGCTTTTTGGATCCCTTTTGGCATCGAATCACTGGAGCTTTCCATCAATTACCGCACTTTTGAACCCCTTGAAGAAAAAGGATCAAAGGAGAATGAGTCCTGGGGGGCCTTTCATCTGGAAGGAACCTATGGGGATTTCAGAGGATGGGGCAATCTGGAGGTCTTCAGTGAAGACAGTCAATCGGCATTTGGTGGTTTTCAGTTTTTATTCGGCGAGCAAATCTACACATCACTGCATTTACAGGCCGGCAAAACCTGGGGAGACATGGTTCCCGGCCATACAACTTACCGAATCGGTGGAAACGTCGTGGAGGGATATTTCACCCGGAGACCTACCCGGCTTTTTCCCCTGCGCGGTTTTGACTCCAGCATACTGGAGGCCGGCCAAGCCGTGACAACCGGCGTCGAAGTTTTCTGGCCGCTGCTCAACCTGCAAAAGGGTTACAAAACCTTTCCGTTGTTTCTCCATCGTTTGCGCCTGGGTACGTTTATCGATGCGGGTGCGGCCTCCGATCCACTGACCTGGGATGATATGCTGATCGGAGCCGGCTTGGAGTTGATCACCTCGATGGAAATAGCCTGGGGGAACCTTTCAGCCTTCCGCATGGGGATCGCCTGGCCGATACGACAGCCCGATATTCTGGATGAAAAGGGGCCCATATTTCTGATTCAACTCGGCCGGCCCCTGTAAGCATGATTATTCAAGCGGGAAATGACAACAGACCTTATGGGCCTTTTCGATATCGCGAAGTTGGGGTTCACTGGCAGGATCGCTGCAGATGGAAGGGTTGCCTTTGGCTTCATAAACCGGGCAGCGCGGTGCGAATCGGCAGCCGGAATAAGGACGCTCAAAATCAAACATACCCCAGCGACCGTTTTGTTTTTCACCGGTGATCTGCTTGGCTTCTTGGCTCTTTTTTTGGAGCAATGAAGACCACAGTATGCTGGTATACGGATGACGGGGGTTATGGGCAATACGGCCGGCCAGACCCATCTCGACAATTTGCCCCAAATACATTACGGCCACCTTGTGACTGAGCAATTCCACGATCCTGAGATCGTGGGATATGAAAAGATAGGAAAGACCCAGGTTTATCTGCAGATCTTTTAATAAGTTTACCACTTGGGCCTGGATGGAAACATCCAAAGCGCTCGTAGGCTCATCGGCCACAATGAACCGGGCCCCAACAGCCAGTGAGCGCGCTAAGCCGACCCTGCGTTTTTCACCGCCGGACAACTCCCCCGAAAAACCGGTGAGTATACTTTTTTTCAGATTCACTTTTTCGAGAAGCTCACTGATCCTGTGATTGATTTCGGCTTCACTCAAATCGTGGTGGACGGTAAGTGCCTCTTTGAGGATGGATTTGATCCTCATTTTGGGGTTTAGGGCGGCATCCAGGTCTTGAAAAATCATTTGCATCTGCCGTCTGTAAGGACGAAATTCGGGCGGGGTTAAATTTGTGATATCGATACCGTTGAAAATGATTTTGCCCGAGGTTACCGGGGTGAGTTTAAGAACCGACCTGCCGATGGTGGTCTTGCCGCAACCGGTTTCACCGACGAGTCCCATGGTTTCATTTTCCTTGATATAAAAACTCACGTCATCAACGGCCGGGATGATCCGTTTTTCAGTCTTAAAGGGCGAAAAAAGACCTCCGGGTTGCATATAGTATTTCTTTAGATTTTTAACTTCTAATAATGAATTGGCCATGAGTGATCGCCATTAAACGATTTTATTACTAAATTGCTTTAGAACTGCATTCAAAACCCCACCTATCACCCAATTAAGGGTTGGGCTCGTTGGCCCGTTAGCCCGTTGGCTGTTTACAACGCCCCCTCCAACAAGTATCCACTCCGTGTTTTGCCTTTTTAGGCGGCAATAGCCCATTGCCTGTTAGAATCACCGGGGCGATCATCTTGTCGTGAAAAAAATACCCTAGCCCCTGGATCCGTTTGGATTCTGTTTTAGACGAGCTAAATCCCGCTGTTAGCGGGACAAACCGGCTAACCTAAAATTACGCTTTGTCTTTGAGCGTAATCTGCATTTTTGAGATAGCTTCTAGTCAAAATAAAGCCAGCAGCGCAAACTGTGTCCCGAAGAAATTTCTCTGAGATCAGGTTCATGGATTTCGCATTTTTCCTGAATCTTTTCATTGATCCTATTGCAACGCGAATAAAATCTGCAACCGAGCGGTATATTAATGGTGTCCAGCACGTCGCCTTCAATGGCCTGCAAAAATCCTTTTTCTTTAAAATGTTTTTCACGCGGGATGGATTCCAGCAATGCCGCGGTATAAGGATGTTTGGATTGATGCGCCGGTGACAATATTATGCTGCCCGGGCCGTGTTCGAGTAACGTGCCGCCGTACATCACAGCTACATTGTCGGACAACGCCCTGATAACATTGATATCATGGCTGATGAGCATGGTCGTTACACCGACCGAGGATTTTAACTCGGCCAGTAGATCCACGATTTTAGATTGAATGGTGGCATCCAGTCCGGTTGTGGGTTCATCGGCGATTAGCAATGATGGCTCCGAGGAAAGGGCCATGGCAATCATGGCTCGCTGACACATACCGCCTGACAAGCCAAAAGGGTTATTATAATACCTGAGACGAGGTGAATCCATTTTCACCTGCTCGAGCCAGTGCATGGCCTGCTCTTTGGCCTGGGTGCGATTTTTAACAGGCGTGTTGATGCTGATGGACTCCGTTATTTGTTTGCCGATAGGGATGAAAGGATTTAAAGCGAGCTTGGGGTTCTGGAAGATCATGGCGATCTCTTTGCCGCGGATACCACGCATGACGCGATCGATATTTTGCTGCCAGCCGAGGTTATCTTTATAAACTTCCATTATCCGTCCGGTGCTCATATTGATTTTGACATATTCCCGAAGATCTTGCAGAAGATTTTTCTGGATGTTATCGGTTTTTAAACCAATTTTACCGACGATAACACCCGGTTCTGCCGTAACCAATCCCATAACCGACAGGGCGGTAACACTTTTACCGCTGCCGCTTTCACCCACGATCCCGAGTGTTTCACCTTTGTCTATCTGTAAATTGACACCATCCACAGACCGGATAAATGCCTGCTTGCTTTTTGAATGGAAAAAAGTACGCAGGTTTTCTATTTTCAATACAGGCCTGCCGTTCATTGCCCCCGCCTTCCCTCAAGAATATTGTTCAGCCCATCTCCGAGAAGATGAAACCCCATTATGGCAAAAAGGATAGCAAGGGCCGGGGCAGTTGACGGCCAAAAGTTACCCTGCATAAAGTAGTTGGCACCGGCCTGAACCATGTTGCCCCATGAGGGTGTCGGCTCCTGGACACCAAATCCGAGGTAGCTCAAGCTGGTTTCCATCAGGATGGCCTCGGCCATTCCGAGCGTTGCCTGAATGATCAGGATGGCACGGCAATTGTGCCACAGAATATGTTTGAAGATAATGATCCTGTTTCTGAGACCCAGTGCCACAGCTGCCTCGATGAAATTCTTCTGCTTCAAGAACAAAATTTTACTTCTGATCAAAGAGGCAACGGCCGGGATATTCGTAATTCCCACAACCATCATTATCGTATAGATATCGGGCTTGAAAGCTGCGACCATCAACAGGATAAGCACGAGACGGGGAAAAGAATTCAACAAATTACTGATGTATGTCGTGGTGGTGTCCAAGCCCCCGCCCCGGTAACCGGCCAGCACCCCGAAAAGCGTACCCGCTATGAGGGCTATGGCAATGGCCAGCGTTCCCGGTAAAAAATAGGCCTGGATCCCGATAATAAGCCGCGAAAGAATATCTCTGCCCATAAAGTCCGTACCGAGCAGGTGCCCGGCGGTATTCGGTGCAGCCATCAATAACTCGAGGTTGATCTCCTGGGGGTCATGCGGCAGGAGGTGCAGCGCCCCCAGAACATAGGATCCCAAAACAAGGGCAACAATAAATAGTCCATAGACAACATATAAAAGGTCCATGGGGTCGGCCTTTTTCCAGAACGGCACCTCCGAAAGTTCGCTGATTTCAACATTGACCTGGGAATACCTTTTCAACTTTGCTTTTACTCCTTTGAGGCTCTCGGATTCACCAAAATGTGCACAAACCGTTGAATCAAACTGCCCATACGAACAAATATGGCTGCCAGGAGGGTGATACCCATAATAAGCGGGAAATCTCTGTCCTGGGCGGCTTGCCAGGCCATTCGTCCCATGCCCGGCCAGTTAAACACCTGCTCCACCACGACCGCGCCGCCCAGAATAAACGGAATCTTAGAGGCGATGATCTCGGTGACGGGTATCAAAAACCCTTCCTTAAAGGAATGTTTCCATATGGATGCCCCCTTGGCCCGGGCTGTCCGAATATAATCTTCGGAAAATACCCGACTCATCTCCTCTCGTAAATAACGGACAACTTCGCTGGTCGTACCGTTGCTGAGGCCGAGCACCAGGACGGGAAGCATGAAGTACAACCAGTTCCATTTTTGTGAGCTTGAAGCAAAAGCAAGGGGAAATAATCCGAAATGGTACATCGAAATGTAAATCACTATATAGCCCAGCCAAAATACCGGTAACGCTGAGAGAACATAGGCCAACATCGTCAATAGCCAGCTAACCGGTGTCTGGCCGCGTCTGGCTGTAAATAGAGCAACGGGAACCGCGATCAACAGCGTGACAATCATTGAACCGATGGTCAAATAAAGGGTGTTGATCCCCACCCGGATGACTTCATTTAACACCGGAAGACCCGTACGGATGGAGCTGCCGAAATCGCCCTGAACCATATTAACCAGCCATGACAGATAACGTGCATACCAGGCAGATGAAGCCCCGAATGCACCGAAAAAACCCTTTGCGGCATTCTGATCAACCGTCTGTCCCTTGAGCAATGTTCCAAAAGGATCCCCGGGGGACAGATAAATAATTATAAAAACCACAAAGCTGACGCCCAGAATCAATAAAGCCGTAATGGCCAATTCTCTGACTAACAACAGGGCAATGGGTCTGATAGAGGAAAGCTTCATGAAAAAGGTCTCACAAAAGTGCAGGGTATCTCAAATGGATACCCTGCCTGACAAATAAATCGGAATGCATCTTTAAGCATAGTTAGCGCTGCTCTGATTTGGGAATAAACCAATCGTCAGCGAAAGAGAAGAATTTATAGGGGTGGATAGCCACTTTCCTTAATTTCTTATTATAGCCCGCATAATTGGTTAGGGTCCAAAGAAATGAGTACGGATTCTCATCTGCAATAATGGCATGCAGTTTTCGATTTATCGTTCTTCGTTTTTCATGATCCAGTGTCAGCTTACTTTCAACAATCAGGCTGTCCACCTCAGGATTGGAAAAGGCCCCGCAGTTGTTTTTCCAGGGTCCGATCTCGGCTGAGTGAAAAAGAGAAGAAATATCGGCTGAATCGTCGAATACCCAGGAGGCGAACATGATGTCAAAATCGTGTTTGAAAAAAATTTCCTCTTTCCATGCCAGCCATTCCTGGAATTCTGCCTCGATATCAACACCCACTTTGTTGAGATAGTTCTTAAAGGCAAGTACAACCCGCTTTACGGCTTCACTTTCTTTGGCGATAGGGACTTTGAGCGTTAATGCGAGTCTCTGGCCATCTTTGGCCATTATACCGTCATCGCCCTGGGTAAATCCGGCTTCTTTGAGCAGTTCAATGGCCTTTTCCGGATCATAGGGCAACGGCTGAACATCCAGATTGTACGCCCAACTGCCAGGGGCGAACGGACCGGAGATGATAGTTCCCTGGCCGTGAAAAAATGAGTCAAGCATTTCCTGGCGGTTGATAGCGTAAGTGAATGCCTGGCGCACGCGTTTGTCGGCCAGTAAAGGATTTCTCAAATTGAAACTGAAAAATGAATATGACAGGGCGTTGTACGGCTGCAACACAAAGCGCTTGTCACCTTGGATCTGGGGAATATCTCTGTGGTTTACCAGCACAATCATATCGATGGCATTGAACATCAGCGCCTGACCCATAATGTTCTGATCTGCAAATGGTCGCGCTATAAATTTTTCGATGTGCGGCCGGCCTTTAAAATAATTTTCGTTTTCAACCAGGATGACCTCGCGATCAGCCGTAATATTTTTCAGCATATAAGGGCCTGTTCCGATGGGACTTTGTACAAAGGGGTCTTCACGGGTTAAAAATTCGGGATTCTGGGGACCGTGTTTTGGAATAATTTTAAAACTGAATTTGGCCAGTGCATTGAGTATCGGCCGTTTAAGGATAAACTGTACCGTGTAATCATCGACCTTGGTGACACTTTCGACAAACTCGTAGCGCACCTTAAGCGGTGAGATGGTATTGGGATGCATCATGATGTTATAGGTAAATATAACATCCTCGGCGGTTAACGGCAGGGGCTCTTCATCCTCTCTGGGATGCCAGGTCACATCTTGTCTCAGATAAAATGTATAAATCTTGCCCTCCTCCGCTATTTCCCAGCGCTCAGCCAGCTCCGCAACAATTTCCTGCTTTTCATCGATACCCACAAGACCGTTGAAGAGAAGTTCGATGATACGTACCGATATCATATCATTGCTGGTTATGGGATCCAGCGTGGCGGGTCGGCCGTATTCGCCGAAGTTCAGGGTACCGCCATCCGGATTGCCATCATCTTTGGTGGCCGCCGTTGCATGAGACGGCAGCATCATAAAAACGCAAAAAAGAAACATTATTAAAACACACGCTAACCTTTTCATAATTTCCTCCTCAAGGTTAATAGTTCCATAGGTTTCATTACCCTGGTAATTGTTATGTTCACGTATTCAGAATATCTTTACATCCCCTGCACTTTTCTGTTCCATTGAATACACGCCCTGCATAGCAACCTGAATCTGGCGAAGCGCGGGGAACTGCTTGCTCATCTCAAAATAAATTTCCAACGACTCCGAAAATTTCTTGGTAAGGTAATAGGTTTTGGCCAGATTAATAAGCATCAAGGGCTCATTGAATTCGATTCTGTTTTTATTGCTCTTGTCACGACCTGCTTCCATATAGGTTGTTGCCCTTGAGTAGTCTTTCTGTCCTAAATAATATCGGCCCAGGGCAAAATTAACGCTATAAAAGCGTCTGTCCTCGCCTTTTTGGGCCATGGAGGTGGCACTGATTACAGCCTGGGGAAATTCAATGTTGTGCTGGGTGCAAGCCAGGAGAATATCCGCAACCAAATAAGGTTCAATCTTTGACTGCAAAAGCGTGTCCAACTGCTCTTTGGCAATTGCTTCGCGGCCTAAAAGATAGTTGTTGATCGCCTGGGCTACTTTGGCCCTGTTGATGAATGGCGCCGGCAAGCGGGTTGAAGAAATAAATGAATCAATAATCTTAAGTGATGCATCCGGGTTACCAAAATGACCGTAATCAATACTCAGATAGTATTGGGCCAATCCTTTAAGTTTGTCATCTGCAACCGCAACGGCTTTTTTGAGATAGTTCAAACTGGCCTTTTCATAAAACATCGACAGGTTTTTCAACAGGGCTGGATTGTAAAAACGGATGACTTTGTTTCTGACCAGGTTTTCTTCCTGTGAATATGTCTTTAGATCCGCAGGCTTTAACAGATCGATTCCCCTTTGGATGTCCCCTTCCCGGGTGTATACTTCGATGATATTATTGATGCTATCAATTGACGGGGTTTTACCGGCTTGTTTCAACTGGCCGAGCGCCCGTTGACACATACCCATTGGATTTTTTTCCTTTTGTCCGGCCCGGCTGAATGCCGCAGCCAGCGCGGTTATCTCCAGCGGTTGAGATACATTTTGTTTGGACCAGAGAACTAGAGCCTTATCCTTTTTGCCCTGCAGAAAAAAAACCGTACCCAGATCAATATTTGCAAGGATCTTATAGTGCGGTTGAACCTGTTCATCCATTAGAAATTTTTTAAAAAAAGCTGCGGCTTCAACCAGTTTTCCTGCTTCAACAAGGGTGCGTCCCAAATACAGTTTCACAAAACGACTTTCAGATTTTTTATCGGCTGCCAGCAGTTTTGTAAGGTAATCTAACTGTACCCTGGTTGATGTATGATACAGTTCACGGTATAGTTTAGCGTTTGCAAAATAGATCATGCCCAGGCTCAAATAAGTTTTGTCCTGCTGCTGTGAAGCCGCCTTAGACAGGTAAGATTGGATTAGATCGGCCGCGTCCTCATAGTGATTTTTTTTATACAGTTGCATACCGCGTTTTAACGGATCATCGGCAGCATATGACCCATAACCCCACAGCAAAATCAGGGTGCACAAAAGGACAACTTTTTTCATATATACTCCTGTCGTTATTGCTTCAACTTGGCAATATAGATGTGATCCCACTGCTCTACCTGAGCCCTAAAAGCGATGAGGCCATTTGATGAACAAACCACATCGTGATTCATTTTTGTGCCGGTTTTGATGGGCAAATCGGTTTTGGCCTTAATATTGGCAAGATATATTGGATTATATGACTGCTCATTATTCTTAACATATACGATATTTTTACTATCCGATGTCCAGGCCGGCCCCCGCTCAATATCCGGAATAACATTTACAGCGATGACATGTTGAGCCAAATCCGGTCCGTCGGTGGCGTCGGATCCATCGGCGGCAATCACGATGATCGACCATAATTTTGGATTGTTTTCCAGATTGTAATTGGAATAAAAGGCAATTTGGGTGCCATCCGGAGACCACACCGGTCTCAAATCATCATGGGGCCAGGTTGTGAGCGTCCTTAATGTTTCGGCCGGTCGGTCAATGTCTCCGATAAGGTACACATCGTGATTTTCATTACTGCCGTAGAGCATAACGATCTTTTTTCCGTCTGGCGACCACTGGGGGTAAAGATAGGTTTTCTCCCCCTGGGTCAGCTGGGTCACTTCCCGGCTGGCCAGATCCATTGTATATATTTCGGCTGAGCCGCTGCGACCGGATACAAACACCAGACGATTGGCCACCGGAGACCAGTGGGGATGACTGTCTTTTTCCGAATGCTCGGTCAGCCTGATGGTGCTTTCGGCACCAAGTTCCGGCAGAAGGTAAAGATCATAGTTACCGCTGCCGCCGTTACTCATGAATACCAGGCTACTCTCGGCCGGCGACCAGCTGAGGCCGGCATTGTAACTAACATCCTCAATAATACCCGGCAGAAAAAACTGCATGTCATCCTCTCCATCGGACAAGCGGCAATAAATTTTCTGCACCACGGATCCATCGCTGCGGGCAACGATAATTTCCCGCTTGTCACCAATGCTGCGCTCAAACGCAATCATCTGCCCGGAGGGCGACCAGATGGGATTGGAGTCATTATGCCCGGGCGATATTTCTGTGAATGCCTGCACATACAGAGGCTCTATGACCACCGGTTCCCGCTTCTCGACTTCCGTACCGGATCGATCGTCCGCCTCCTGTTGATCCTGTATGGCCCCCTTTTCAGCATCGGACGGTGCGGATTCCTTTTTTTCAGCTCCGGCCTCAACCGGCGCTGAATGGGGTGGGCTGTTTTTAGGACCATCTTTATCAGGTTGTCCGGAAGAGGGTCCCGCCGGTTTCCCGGATGGATCTTCAGCTTTTTTCAAGTTCCCCGGAGCGGAATCCGCTTTTTGAGAATCCCGGTCCAACCCACCATCAACAGCTTTTTGAGCACTAACCGAATCGGCTGCCGGAAGGGTGGCATAGGCTATATCTTCTTCTGCGATCGGATCAACATCGACCCCTCGTTGCTGAACATCAGAAGAAAGGCCGCTACCGGAACCCAGCAAAGATGCCATTACAATGATTCTCAAAATCCACTGCAACATCCAGACGCTCAAGTTACAAACCTCCTAAGACTTTAAATCTTTGATCTGGGTCCAGTATTTTTGGGCTGAATTGCGAATATTTACAAAGTTTCTGTTGCCCTCCAGTTTTTTCGGAAAGAAGTCGAAGTATTCTCGCCATGCCAGATCCGCTTTGTTGATGAGAGATCTTTTCTTGGTGACGAGATAAAGTTTGTGGTAGGCAAGCGCCGTGTAATAGTAAGTATCATGCACAGCTTCATGGAATTCACGATTCGGAAAAAATCGCGTGTTCTGCTTTGCGACTCGGAGTTTTTCGATCGCCTTGCCGAAATTCTGGGCAGCCGCCCGCTTATCGGTTTGAACCAGCCGTCGGCCCTTTTCATAGTAAGCATGTCCCAGATTGGTAAAGGTCACGGCAAACTGTTTGCGGATAATTTGTCTGTTTTCAGGTAATGCCAGAACCTTTTCAAACTCTTTAATGGCGGAATTGTAATCCTTTTTGTCGTCCATATACAGCTGGGCCAGCCTGTGATGGGCATGGGAATAGTCCGGATTTTCTCTCTCGGTTCGGGCATAGGCCTGAATAGCTGAATCAATATTGTTATTCTCTTCCGCTTGTTTACCGATTTTAAGATAATCCTTAAGAAATACAATTTTGTTGTCTCCGGTGCGGTCTACTTCGTGCTGGTTGAATTCGATGACTTCCTCCCAGTCACGGAAATCACCGCCTACCGACAATTTTATCTTGCGGAAACCAAAATTCACCAGCTGACCGTCTAAAAGCGGTGTTGTACCGACCTCGGTCCCGTCAACAAAAACAGCGGCTGCGGATGGTTCAGACTCGACCTTGAACAAAGCGTTGGCAACTTCCAGCGAAAACTCTTTTACCTGCTTGTCGGCCTCGACAGTGATCATATCCCTCAGCGGTTGATAACCGTGGCGTGATAGCAAAATTTCGTACTCATCATACAGACGAACGGGAATTTTGGCTTTACCGTTGGAACCGGTGGTTCCAACCCAGGTGTTGTTGAGATATACATTTACACCCCACAGAGGGTTGCTCTCCGCCGGAGAGCCGCCGGTGGCGGCCAGGGTGAAAGAGGCCTTGGCGCTCTCTCTTTGTTCCTCGATGTATATACGCCGAACAACCTTATCCCCGATTTTGACTTTTTCCTTGCCTTTCAAATCAACAACTTCGGTCCAGGCGGAAGCATCATCGGTTTTTATGACTTTTAGGGTGCCGGCTTCGCGATAACCTCTTATGCGGCCGGATCTATCCAGATTGGCAATCATATATCTGAATTCATTTCCCCTGCGGATCTTGTAATCCAGTTTGCCGAGGTTGATTCGATAGCCATTTTCATCGATACCGGCCACAGTGCCTTCAAAGGGAAACTGATCGATAATGCTGTTGGCAACTACTTTGGCGGTACTTTTCAGATACTTCTCCTGTCTGGCATTGTTTATCTGACTTAAGATAATAGTACCATCGGCAGTAATGACGGTACTTTCGATGATTATGGCCGGGCCATCTTTGGTCACACTGCCGGCGATAATTATGTCAACCGCATTTGCCAGCCTGCTTTTCTGCCAGCCTTTGGTCGCGGCGGTCTCCATATCCAGGCCCGCTTGCAACATCATGTTCTTGAACGACGGTTTGGGTACTTCTCGAAACCCGGCGTAGGCAAACATCTCGTTGCTGAGGATCTGTTCGATCCTTTCGATAACTTCTGACATATCTTCTTCCGGTGTATTGTTTACGTATCCGTATAAGGCCACCTTAATGGGTTTGGGTTTGGCCGGATAAAAATAGCGACGAACCTTACGATTGCCCTCTAATTTAACCGAGGTTTCCCATTTCTCGGGTAAAAACCCCGGGGCCGTAAGTTTAATTTTGGCTTTTTTCCCCGATGCCCCCTTATATTTATAGGTATACAGGCCTTTTGCGTTGGTTTTTCCGGCCGGCCGACCATCAATATTAACCGCAACACCCGCAACACTTTTGTTAAGGCCATAGGTGTCGGTTCTGGCGACGACTGTTACGACCGCTTTTGTAACTCTTGGTTTTGCAGCCCAGCCTTGACGACTACCGGTGTTACTGCTTTCTTCTTTTTCACAAGGGGCACCTCGTAACGTTCGCCAGGTTTCACTCGGATGGTCCTGTACCAGGTTTGGTATCCATGCCTGGCTACCCGCAATCGGATGCCCCTTTTGGGTGCTGATTTATAGTCGTGGACGTACTCTCCGTTTTCATCGGTTTTAGCACTGAATTTGTCGTTGATGCGGAGAGCTGTGCCGTCCAGCGGCTCCCCGTCATCTGAAACAACGATGGTAAAGTATTGGGTGGCTTCCAGCGCCACATTAAAAGCATAGGTGTGAACAGCCCCCTCTTTGGGCAATTTGGTAACAAATGCGTCTTTCCACGGTTCGATTCGGTATCCGTGTTCTTCTTTCTGAACCGTCAGCTGCACTTCGACCCCGGGCTGTTTCTGCATCCTTTGTGAAAAATGCCCGCTGCTATCTGTAACACCCATTACGGTCCCATCGATTAACACTTCAGCCTGCGCGGCCGCTTTACCGTCCAAGCTGACTTTCAACTCGACAAATAATTCGGCTTTTTTTCCGGCTTCACAGGCCAAAATCAATAGCGATGAGAGGATTATCAGACCTAATCGCGTTGTTTGTTTTAACATTTTTATACCTCCTGAAACATATCCGATAATTGCAATTGACGGCTTTTGGATAAAACCCGCCGCCCTTATACCGTGATCGATAATTTTAATACATGCGTAATGGGAATATTTTTACATTCCCGGCGGCCGAATATTTACTTCTCCTGGATTTATGATTTTATCGGCATCCGTTGTGGACCCTTCAATTGATTTCCGTTCGCCCTCTGGAATCTTTTTTAGTTTGAAATCGAATTTTATTTTGGTACTGCCCTTAATTTCCACCGTCTGGGTTTCGGTCTCAAAACCGATCCTGCCGGCTTCCACCTTCCAGGTACCCGGTGTAATAGCTTCTTTTTCAGACTCAAATTTACCCTTTTCATCAACGATTGCCGCATGAGAAGCCTCTTGCACTGTGGCGGTTGTATTTATCATATTTACCACGGTGCCATTGGGGTCTTCCCCTTCCAGCAGTTCCAGGTTTGGATCCACGAGCTGGACTGTGCCGTGTATTTTGGGCGAACAGCCTGCCAAAAGCAGAACGGAAACCGCAAATAAGAGTATGATATGGGCTTTTTTATTCATCGTTCACTCCTTCCATGGGTTAAAAATTGCCAAGGATTAAATGCGTCTATAAGAGATAGGTTTGCAGTTTTTCTAATGCCTCTTCATTGGGCTCGGTTAAAATCGCACCCACTTGTATTTCATTGTCTATTTCGACCATACGGCGAGCATCGCACTGGAAATATAATTCTTCGCCGGTTTGAGGCAGTTTAAACGACAGGGTGAAATTGCGCAGCTCATGCATGAAAATGGTCCTGATGGGTGATCCTTTGGGATAGCTGATCAATACCCCGCCCATGGCCATATCGATAACGACACAGGGAAAAATTTCTGATGCGGCACCGCTGTTAACCGAGGTGGTAGCCGGCAGGGTGATTTTGCTCCTATTAAAATTACGGCGATCAGAACCGGTTTCGGAAGGCAGTAGGTATCGCTGCTCTTCTAAGTAATCCAGAATGATCTTATCAAGCAATGAAGCCACGGTGCGACGTTCCTTTTTAGCCGCACGTTTGAGGGCTTCGCGAACCAAAATGCTCATTCTGATACTGTAAACAATGTCTTTTTTCATAATGGCTAAGTGTATAGATTTTGTATTACATTGTCAAGACGTTTTTACAGTTGAATCTTTTTTTTCAGTAGAAAACACCCGGTCATGGTTTTGGCTGTTTGGCGTGAAATTAATGTTGAGGTTTCAATTTCCATGTAATATTATCAACCTATGATACGAAGATTATGAGAGATATAGCTAATTGAGGGGTCGGGGTGTTGACGGCGGTTATAATATTTGCCGCGCAGTCGCCCACAAACCAAATGGAATAGGATCTTCATTGACCAATGGCGGATAAAAAAAACAAGGCATCCGAACAAAAAAAAGCGCCCCTATCGCCGTCTGAAGGTGAGGCATCTGCAATTGATCAGGATAAAAAATTAGATGCGGATCCCATCAAAAAGAAAAGCAAACCCAAGGGACACCCAGAGCCTGAGCCGAATAATGTGAAGGATAATAAAGCAGCAGCCCCCGAGCAGACGAAAATTGAAGCGGGATCGGTCGACCTGAGCGTGATTCTGGACATCCCCCTGGAGGTAACCGTCGAACTCGGCCGCACCCGGATGCCCATACATGAATTGCTCAATCTCGGTCCCGGATCTGCCGTTGCGTTGTCGCGTTTGGAAGGCGAGCCGGTGGATATCCTGGCAAACAATACGCTGATTGCCAGGGGGATCGTGCTGGTAAATAACAACCGTTACGGCATCCGGATCACGGAAATTACAAGTCATCTGGACCGGATCAAGAGCCTAAGCTAGAAGCTATCTCAAAAATACATCTTACGCCCAATTACGGCAAACCAGCCCCACTACCTTCAGCCGTATAAAGATATACTCATAAATCAGGTGGCCCGTGTCAATCAGCAAGAGGTGCGCTGGCATGTTGCCCAGATTCTGCCGCGATTGTCATTGAACCGCCGGCAACGTGAGAGTGCGGTTGAGGTTCTTTTCGGCTATCTTCAGAACAAAAGCAATATTGTAAAAACGTTTTCTTTGCAGGCCCTGGCGGATTTCGCGGAAAAGGATGGCAGTTTGCGCCGGCGGGTTGTTGCGGTGCTGGAAGAAATGATCCAGAGTGGAAGCCCCGCCCTAATAAACCGCGGGAAAAAACTGTTGGCCAAGCTGAGGAGAACTTAGCGGCTGCCCCCCAAATACGGTGCGAAAAGATTGGAATTTGAGCAAGTTATTCTTCCGCATCGCGCCCTGATAAAGGCTGTGGGCAACAGTCCGTTACGGCCTGACAGCGCGAATTGCGCCGCATTGGGTCAGGTCCATTTGCAGTCTTTTGAAAACCCGTTCTTTTTTAGAGGTAACGATTAACGCTCTTTTATGATAGCCTTTGACAAAAGTTTCCGATGTCCAATACCATTTCGCGCCTTTACCGGGAAAAAAAGGCGTATCCTTATAAATTCCTGCCAGTTCACTCCCCAGGGGCAGCCGCCAGTCATGATGGCCGCCGGTGTCTAAGCTTTTTACATACTGAGCTGAAGACTCATAGTTCTGGCATCTGCCGAGTTCAACATAAGAATCCAACAAACTCCACATTAAACCGGTCTTGGTATCCGTAAAGGTTCCGTCACCATTTGCTACGTAACGGTTGCCGGATCGTCTGATTTGGGCCATAATTTTTTTTCTTTCACCCGCCAACCGATTTTTTTCATTCTGAATCGCAGCGAGGCGGCGGCTCTGGGCCGATGCTTTTTGCTGCTGACGGATGGTATGACCCTCCTTGTTAAGCTGGGCCAGCAGAAAATTTGCTTTTTGGGTGTAAGGCCCGTCGGAGTTTTGGAGAAGATAACGCTGCAGTTCGCTTATTCTCTCGCCAAGGCTGTTGTGAGTGTTATTAATATAGGCTACAATTGCCTCCCATTCTCTGATGACCCGTAATTTTTTATCGATGTTCGAAATTTTCGATTTTATTTTATTTGCCTGAGACGTGTCGGGGTTTTCGGCAAGATAGTCTGTCAGTATTTTTTTCGCAGCCTCATACCGGGTGCCAAGTCGCTTTACCCTTAACATCAGTTCAGACAGGCTTTTTTTGTCCTCCATCTCTAATTTTATCTGCGCTATTTCATCCGCACGGTAATTATTTTTAAAATAGGTTAAGAAATTATTGCTGAGAATAATACAGCTGTTCCATTTTGCCTGCTGGTCACATAGCGGTATCTCTTTCATAAACTGGGCATAATATTCTTCGCTCATATCGGCGATCAAGCCTTCCACCTCACTCTTGTGGCGGCCATTCGGATGTTTCACGAGGTAGCCCATGTAAGCCTGGATACGATTATCATAGTTGAGTTTAACTGCGGTTTGCAGTTTTTTGTAATCGATGTCATCTATCAAAACGGGAATATCATACACCTTTTCCTGAATTTCAGGAGCATGCAATCCATCGGGATATAAGGCCAGATATTCTTCATATAGGGCGCTGGCTCTTTCTTCATAATTTTCATTCAAGGGCAGCTTCTCAACCTCGCTCAGGACCGAATTAAAAGCATCCTCCTCGACCAGGTGGTCAATTTCTTGTATCCGCTGTTCGGCGTCTAACGTGTATTTACTGGGCTCATGTGAGTTAATGTAAAACTGGAGCAGCAACTTATGGTCATCATAGGATTTTTGCTCCTCAAGCTGGGCCAGCACACTTTGATACTCGTTTTCGATTTGTTTGGATTTCATCATCTGCATGGTGAAAAAAACACCCAGGGCCAGTAAGATGGCCATCCCTGCAATTCTCATTGCAATTCGCCCAAAACGTTTCTCGGGCTCTGCGGCCATATCCCGCAGCTCCTGATACCGATCGCCCATTTCGCCGGGCCGGGTGGTAGCAGCGGTCGCCGGCCCGCTGGCGGCTTGTTTTCCATCCTTTCGCTTCCGGAGCGCTTCGGCCAAAATGTCCGTCAAAGGCAGTTTTATTTCATCGGTCTTTTTCCCGCCGGCCTCTACAATATCAATTTGGGTATCGCCCCAGCTGACAATTTCGAAAGCAGCCGCTTTGTTTTTCAAGACACCGGCCTCAGCCGAAACCAGTTCACCTCCGTATAAATACAGGTAACCGGCCGTGCCCTTACTGATGACTTCCAGGGTACAGGTAATTTTCTCGAACTGGGCCATCAACAGGAAAGACCCCAGGCCAATCCCGTGAATCCGGCTGCCTTTTGCAGCATCAAATTCATTGAACAACTTTTCATTCAGGGCTTTGGTTTTTACTAATTTTTCAAATTTCCCATAATCTTTGCCGGACATTTTGTTGCTGCAATAGCCAAGATGGACGGTTATGTTTTCAGCTTTTTTGTACCATGGCCACAGAGCACCGTAATAAAATCCGTTTTTTGTTTTCCTTATATATAGTGCCTGCTCATCCCGGAGACCGCGCAGATATTTTATGGAAGGGTTAAAGCGCATTTTCAACGGCATGGGTTGGCCGGCCGCTTTTATGGGAGGGCCGAAAAACCCTTCAAGTTCTTTGCCGAGCGTATGCATATCTTTACCCTTTGAAACAGCCTGGTAAATGCTGCGGGTGACGTCATAGGGAACTCTTTTCATGTTCGGCAACGTATCCAATAGTTGGGCGAGACATAAAAAGTCCCTGGTGATATTGAGGCCTATTTTAAGTTCGATTACCTCTTTGCTTTGTTTTTTTGTTCTATGAGCGGTAGACTTCTGTTCCATGTGTCGACTCCCAGCAACTATTCCGCTGACTAGTGACGAATTCGTAAACGGTCAAATTCATCACGTTTTATGTTATTCGTCGTGTAGGCACTAAGCGGTATATCATTAATGTTTGCTGCCGCTTTTATGGCAACCGTTCATGACCGTTACTAAAATATCTATT
>CAMYNZ010000114.1:19381-20708 GCA_947259865.1 uncultured Desulfobacterales bacterium
TTTTACCGTATCTTTATGCCCGAATCAAGCACGCCTTTTGATTTGCTAAAAAAGGTTGAATATCTTCAGTCATTTGCGATAAAAGACAACCGGTTATCCTTGGACCGGGTTCATAACGGATAAACCTGTCCGGGCTTTGGCACGAGCGCAACATATGGATCAATAGTTGAGCGGCACAGCAACACGCGAATCAAAAATAGGCTGCGGTTCACTGCTGTTCAAGTTGGCATTGGACCATGCGATACGACGAACCATTTGCGGGTCGGATCCTTTTAGCGCCAGATTCTAAAACACCCGTAACTCACATAAATTATCGGTGATTTTCACTAAAAACTTGACCTCGGAAATGAATATTATCGCAAACAATGGAGATGATTATGTATGTAACCTTTTATGGGGCTGTTCGTGAAGTGACCGGATCCATGCATCTCGTCACAACCAAAAATGATCGGATTTTGCTGGATTGTGGTCTGTTTCAAGGTCACCGCAGGCAAAGTGCTGAAAAAAACGCCAACTTACCCTTCGATCCCCAGATAATAACCAATGTCATCCTGTCCCATGCTCACATCGACCATTCCGGTCGTATACCCATGCTTACCAATGGCGGTTTTAACGGCCGCATCATCTGTACCCGGGCCACAGCAGCTGCCTGTGGATATCTGCTGCCCGACTCGGCTCACATTCAGGAATCAGATTCTGAGTACCTGAACTATAAAACTTTGCGGACGGTTTTGTCGCAGATTAAACCATCAAACCGGCAAAAAATGGGTATCGACATTAATACCCGCCAGATAAAAAAGCTGTTCAAGAAAAATCGGCACAGTCTTGATGTCGAGACAATCGACAACCTTATGGATGCACTGCGCCTGGAAAAAGTCCAGCCGCTTTATACCCGTCTGGAGGCCGCAGAAGCCCTGGACAGTTTTGACGGGTACCCCTACCGACAGCCTGTTTCCATCGGTAAAGGCGCCACCTGCACCCTGTATGATGCCGGGCATATACTGGGATCAGCCATTACCATGTTGGGCCTCCAGGAAAATGGGAAGACGCATACAATCTGTTATAGCGGAGACATCGGAAGATTCGATAAACCTATCATAATGGATCCGACCCTGGTATTTTCGGAAAAAGACCGGAAGGTGGATTTGCTGATCATGGAGAGTACATATGGCAACCGTATTCACGATCCCGTGCGTGATCTGAAACCGCAATTAAAAAAAGTGCTCATCGACACCTATGATCGCGGCGGGAGCATATTAATTCCTTCTTTTGCCTTTGGCCGTACCCAGGAACTGCTGTATGTCCTGCATGAACTTTACAATGAGGG